>NZ_JBHXEN010000026.1:38037-110656 GCF_042724695.1 Streptomyces sp. NPDC127068
TGGGGGGGCGGGGGGGCCCCGGCGCCCGCCCCCCCCCTCCGCGGGGTTCCGGTTCCGGGCGGCGGCGCGGCCCCGCCCCCGGGCGGGGCCCGCGCCCGGCGCAGCAGGGTCCGGACCCGGGCCATCAACTCGCGCGGGCTGTACGGCTTGGTCATGTAGTCGTCGGCGCCGAGGTCGAGCCCGAGCAACAGGTCGTCCTCGGTGCTGCGGGCCGTGAGCATCAGCACCGGCAGTTCACGGGACTCGGCCCGCAGCACCCGTATGACGTCGAGGCCGTCGGCCCTCGGCATCATCACATCGAGTATCAGCAGGTCCGGCTCGTGCTGCCGGACCCGTTCCAGGACGGACAGACCGTCACGGGCGTGCGTGACGGTGTGTCCCTCGCGTTCCAGATAGCGACGGATCAGTTCGGCCTGTTTGTCGTCATCTTCGGCGACCATGACTTCTGCGCACACGTCGATGATCGTAGAGGAGGTACGACGATCGGACCGGTGCGCTCCCCGCTCACTCGTCGACCGACCGACCGGGGACGCGTCGTCACTCCGCGGCGAACACGCCGATCCCGTTGGCGACCATGCGCTCGGAACCGTCGGTGGGATGGTTGCGCACCGACGTCCTGCTCGCGCCCGAGGCCCGGGTCGCCAGGGTCGTCGAGCCGCCCCCGTCGAGGTTGAACCCGTCCTCGGCGCCCGCGTCCCGCAGTACCCGGGCCAGTTCCGCCACGGTCAGGCCCTTGCGGTAGGCCGTCGCCCCGTCCACGGCGAACAACAGCAGTTTGCGCCCGCCGCCGGCGATGCCCACCGCCGTGCGCACCGCCGAGGCCGCGGTGTCGAGCCCGGCGAGCGGAGTGCCGCCGCGCAGGACCGGGAACCCGCCGATCGCGAACCGGTACGACACGTCCGCCACCGACGGGACGAGTCGGTGCCGTACCGTCACCGCGTCGCCCACCGACAGCTTCCGCAGCCGCCCGGCGCCCTCCTCCCGTCCGACCAGGACCGTCGTTCCCTCGGGAACGCGTCCGCTGCCCGGCACGTCGGCGGTCTTGACGACCTCGCCGCCGCGCACCGCCACCTCATGGGTGTCCTCGCTGCACGGCGCGCCCCGACTGGTGTCGCTGCCGCAGGTCGCGCGGAGTCGGGAGCGGCTGCCCCAGTCGGGGGTGAAGGCCCCCACGGAGCCGACCTTGAGCGCGTACTGGTTGAGTCCGTGCAGCTTCACCGTGCCGTCCGGTGTGGTGAACGCCCCGTCCAGCCGGAGCCGGTCCAGCCGGGCCCGGCCCGTGGTGTCGACACCGAGCACGTCCTCGGGGCTGGTGCCGGACGGCAACGACGGTCCGAAGCGCTGCTTGCGGGGGACCGCGGCCTTCAGGGCCCGTCCCTGGGCGATGGCCGGGCCGACCGGTGCGTAGGTCGGTGACACGCCCGGATGCTGGGCCTCGGAGATGTTGAAGAAGTCGCCGTTGACCCCGGCGACGGCGCCCGCGGTGTTCGCCAGTGAGGACACGGTGGCCCGGGCGCCGACCACCGACGGGTACAGCAGCCCGACACTGACCCCGGGGGCACCGAGGTCCACGGTGACCAGGTGTCCGTGCGTCACCCCGCGCGGGGTCTCGATGTCGTAGTGACGGTACGTCACCCCGCCGGCGACGCGTTGGGTCACCCCCAGCGAACCGTGGGCCCCGGGCGGCGCGCCGCGCACCGCGCCCGCGAGGGCCCTCTTCGACGGCGCCCGGTCCGCGGCCTGGGCGCCGCTGGCCGGAGCCGCGGCGGACAGGGCAGTGGCGGTCAGCGCGGTGCAGGCGAGGTACGCCGTCCACAGTGCCCTGACCCGGGCGCGCTCTCCGGCGGACCCGGACCGTTCGGCGCGAGGCCGTCGGCGGGGTCCGGTCGCCCGTCCCGTACCGCGTTCTGTCACTGCGCGTGCTCCCTTCGCTGGTCACCCGTCCAACTTCCGCCCGGTGGAACGGGCTTCGGTCGGTGAGCGAGTCCATCAGAAGGGTCGGTGACAGTGGGGGATCACCTCCCCGCGCTACGCGAACGGATCAGAAAACACACTCCTTCGGGTGCTTCGGGGGCACCCTCCACCGCTCCAGCCCTCCCTCCTGCCGGCGATCGGACGGGGGAGCGGCGGTCGGCTGCGGTCGCGCGGTGCGGTGGGACGGTCAGGGGATGCGGGCCACGGCACCCCACCCCACGTCGGCCGCGATGCCGAGGGTGCTGCCGTCGGGCCGCCAACGGGGCATCGGGACCAGCCCGGGCGCCACCAGGTCCAGCCCTTCGAAGAAGCCGGCGATCTGCTCGGGCGTCCGCAGGAGGTACGGGACGCCGCCGGCCGCGGCGTAGTGGTCGTTGGCCGTGGCCAGTGCCGGCAGCCGGGAACTGGGCGCAGTGTGGCTCAGCACCAGACAGCTGCCCGGGGCGACCCCGTCGACCAGCCGCCGCACCAGCGCGTACGCCTCGTCGAGATCCGTGATGTGGCCGAGCATGTCGCTGAACACCAGGGCCGTCGGCTGCCGGGCGAGGTCCAGCGTGCGGGCCGCCTCGGTCAGCACCCGCTCCGGATCGCGGACGTCCGCGTGGACGTACGCGGTGGCACCCTGCGGGGTGCTGTCCAGGTACGCCGCCTGGTGCACGGTGACCAGGGGGTCGTTGTCCACGTACACCACGCGGGCCGTGCGGTCGGCCGCCTGGGCGATCTCGTGGACGTTCGGCTCGGACGGCAACCCCGCGCCCAGGTCCAGCACCTGGCGCAGACCCGCCTCGGTCACCGCCCACCGGACCGAGCGCCGCAGGAACTGACGGCTCGACAGGGCGAGCTCCCGGATCTCCGGCACCTCCGCCGCGAACGCCTCTCCGGCGACCCGGTCGGCTTCGTAGAAGAGGTGGCCGCCCTGCCAGAAGTTCCAGATGCGCGCCGAGTGCGGGACGCCGGTGTCGACGCCGGTCGGTGCCTCGCGCGGCGGAACGGGCTCGGTCATGGTGCGGCTCCTCGGGGCGGCGGCCGCTCGTTCCTCACGTGCGCCGGACATCACCTCATGCAGCCATATTGCGGGCCGTACGACTTGCGCGCATCGTGGAGGTATGGCCGACCAGGAGCGCCCCGAGTCCCGGTCGGGCCCTCAGCAGGGCGGACGCCCGGCGGACCGGCCGCGCACGCTCGCCAGATATGTGCAGGCGGGCCCGGAGGGCCCCCGGCAGGCACGGGCGCACGTCCGCGCGGCGCTCGCCCGGTGGCACGTGGACCAGACGGTCACCGAAACGGCGACCCTGGTGGCCTCCGAGATCGTCACGCACGCGGTCCTGCACTCCGGCGCCGTACCGGGGCGCGCCGCAGTCGAGCGGGTCCGCTGCCAGGTCGAACACTGGCAGCGGGGCGTCGTCCGCGTCACCGTCCACGGACCGCCGTGCAGTTGCCTGCCCGGTCCCCGTCCTGCCGCCAGCGCCGAGAGCGGCGGTGACCCGGTGCGTGACCTGCGGGAATACGCCCGGGGACTGGAGGTCGTGGTGGCCCTGTCCGATGCCTGGGGCGCCCGCCAGACCGACTCCGGCCAGACGGTGTGGGCCCAGTTTTAGGCAGGGCTGCCCGACGCCCTGCACGGACCGTGCCGGCCAGGGAGTGCCGACACGGTCAACATGGCATATGCGGAATTGAAGACTTCTGCAATTCGTGGGCAGAAGAAAGGGCGTGCCGGGCTCAGCCGGGTTGCCCTCCGCCGTACCGGGGGTCCGTCCAGCCGCCGTCGCCCCCATGGGAGGGGTACGGGTCGTCGGGGTGGAGCGGGAAGTGCGCGGAGCCGGCACCGTACTCCTCGCCGGGGCCGCCCGGGGGCATCGGCTCCTCGTGCCCGTACTCCTGGGACGGTGCCGCGGCCTGGGGTTCCAGGGGACCCTGCCACCGGTGACTGTGGGCCGGGTGCGCGAGGTGCACCTGGGTGTGCTGCACCGCGTGCTGCTGGTACGCCGCCCTCCCGTAGACCTGACCACCCATCCCGGAGTGCGGCTGCGCGTACGGGTGCGGGCGAGCCGGTGCGGCCTCGTGGCCGGCCCCCTGGACGTAGCCGTGGGCCGGCGCTTGCGGTGCGGTGGTGCCGGCAGCCCCGTACGGCGCGGAGGTGCCGGGCTGCTCGGCGGGCCAGGGCTGCCCGGTGGCCGGAGCATCGGACTCGGTGATGAAGTCCCCGGCCCGGGAACCGGTTCCGTCGGCCTTTCCGTCGGCCTTTCCGCCGGACGGGGGCTCGGCTTCCGCGGCCGGCCCGTCGCCGGGCAGCAGCACCTCGATGTGCTCGGCACCCGACTTGCGCTGCTGCTCCGCCCACTCCTCGATCTGGGCCCGGCACGCCAGGTCGAGGTGGGTCACGGCATGGGCGTCCACCACGACGCGTGAATCGCCCACGACCGAGTCCAGCGCACGGATCAGCCGGATCAGCCGCAGGAAGGTCGCGTTGCCCCTGAGCACCAGACGGGTCGCGTCGCCCTCGCTGACCCTGCGCACGGACAGGTGGGACATGCGCAGGGCGGTGAGCACGATGGCGACGGCCAGACCACCGATGACACCGTCCAGCAGGTCGGTGACGACGATGGCGCCCGTGGTGACGAACATGACCAGACCCTCGCCCCGGTCGGTCCGCCACATCTTCAGGAACGACGGCGGGTTGAAGAGCTTCCAGCCCGCGTGGAGGAGCACGCCGGCGAGGATCGTGACCGGGATCAACCCCAGCAGGCCCGGCAGCAGCAGCCCGAAGCCGAGCAGCCAGGCGCCGTGCAGGATCCGGGAGACCTTGGTGGTGGCGCCGGCCTGGAGATTGGCGGCGCTGCGGACGATGACCGCGGTCATGGGGAGTGCGCCGAGGAATCCGCAGAGGGTGTTGCCGACGCCCTGGGAGAAGAGTTCGGCGTTGTACTTGGTGCGCGGGCCGGTGTGCATGCGGTCGACGGCCGCGGCACTGAACAGGCTCTCCGCCGAGGCGATGACGGTGAAGGTGACGACCATCGTCAGGACCTTCGGGTCGGTGAGCCCGTGGAAGTCCGCGAGCCCCACGAAGTCCACCGCGTCCAGCAGATTGCCGACTTGGACCTTCTTGACGTCGAACCCGGGCAGCGCGGCGACCGCCGAGCCCAGCACCACCGCGATCAGCGGCGCCGGCACCTTGCCGAGCGGGTCGGGAACCTTCTTCCAGAGGAAGCAGATCACCACGGCCATCGCGCCCAGGGCGAGCGCCGCGCCCTTGCGGGAGTCCCCCAGGACGTCGGCAGCGAGGTCGGGGAGCCCCGCGATGTTCTTGAGGGCGGTGCCGAGTTGTTTGGAGTCGACCAGGGCGTAGGTCTGGCTGAGGATCAGTGGCAGACCGATGCCGGCGAGCATGCCCTGCACCACGGACAGTGAGATCGACTGGAAGACCCGGCCCAATTTCAACAGCCCGAGCGCCATCTGGAGGACGCCGCTGACGAGCACCACGACGCCGAGCAGGCCGACCCCGTGCTCCGTGGTGAACTCCAGGACCAGTACGGCGAGTCCGGCGGCCGGTCCGCTCACCTGGAAGGTGCTGCCGGGCAGGAAACCGACCACCAGGCCGCCCACGATGCCCGAGATGATGCCCAGGGACACGGGTACGCCCGACGCCGCCGCGACGCCGATGCACAACGGCAGCGCGACCAGGAAGACGACCACTGACGCCATCAGGTCCGCGCCGAGGGCGGCCGGGGACAACGACCCGGACGGATCGCCCGCGGTCGATCCGCCGCTCCTGCGCGCGTGCCGTCCCGCACCGGGACGTGTTCGTTTTGACGACACCGTGTTCCTTTCGCTGCGTCGTGCACGTCGACGAGCCGTGCGGCTCCCCCGGGCTCGTGCCGGGTGCGCGGACGCATGGGTGGGAGGGAGTGCGTTTCCGCTGCCGCCCCGCAGGGTTCGCCCTTCCCGTGGGCGTCTGAGGTCGTCGAGGAGGGCGCCGGGCGGGCCCGTCGACCACGTCGGGCCCGCCCGCGGTGACGCCTCCGGTCCTCCGGGGCGGACCGGTGGTCGCCGCACGCCGCGCTCCCTGTCGAGCGGCTGGGACAACTGGGGTTCCTGAGGCGTCCGGACGGGCACCTCGGGCCGGATCATGCGCCGGTGGTGTGAGCCGTCGGTGAGATCACGGTGAGAGCGGCCTCATGGGGCCGCGGGTTCACCCCCGCCCGGTGTGCTGCCGCCTCCCGCACACAAGGCGAAGCGCACGGTCGACTCCCTGAGCGTCGTGCCTGGTCACAGCCCTGATGTTCGCCCCGGTACGGGCTCGCGCCGCGCGTCCCGAGAGCCAGGGATGCCCCCGCAGAAACCGCCGGGCACGCCGATTCGTAGATATGAAGAATTTTGCAATTGACTAGTTGGAGTCTGTTGCGGAAGCGGATGTGAAGCCGCCTGTCGGCCCGGGCGGGGCGCCCGGGGGCACCCCGCCCGGGAGGGTCAGAGCTGACGGAAGTAGACCGTGAACGGGTAGGGAGTGCACCCGAGCGCCTCGTACAGGGCTCGGGCCGGTGCGTGGAACCGGTCTCCTCCGGTGCCGATCTCGACGACCTCGGCGCCGAGGTCGCGCATCCGGTCGAAGGCGTGCGCGCACAGTGCCGTGCCCATGCGGTGGCGCCGGTGCCGGGCCACGACGGCGAGGAGCGTCACCTCGCCCTTCTTGCGGGCCGGGTCGACGTTCCACGCCACGTAGCCCGCGATGTCGGCTCCGACTTCGGCGACGGCGACGTACGCGTGTCGTTCGGGTGCGTGGAGTCCGGCGACCTGTGCGCGGTAGTCGTCGCGCCAGGTGCCGTGTTGAACGGCGAAGACGGCCTCGCCCACCGAGGGACGGAAGGACTCCTCGTAGAACGGCCGGAACGTGTCGATGGTCAGTGCGGTGAGTGGTGCCAGGTCGTGCTGGGTGAATGCGCGGATGAGCACGGAGCGTGCCTCTCGGGCTGAGGGCGTGATACCCGGGCGGGACAGGGGGCATCGGTCGGCCCGCTCCCTGCCACGGGATCGGCGGTGAGCCGGCCTCCTCAGTGACGCGTACGCCAGGCGTCGAAGCACTCCATGCTGCGCATCGTAGCGGCCGGCGCGTGTTCCGAACACGTCAATACCCGGAACCGTACGCCGCCGTTCAGTCGTCTCCCGGGCCGGACGGGCGCCTCGCCCCGTCTCCGTCTCCCCGGGCAACAACGGCTCCGGCACGTCCCACGGTGCCTCCGCGGGATCTCCCCGCTGCGGGGAGTCGGGGACGTCATGCGGCCCGCATGCGAGCATGGCACCAGTACGGGCGACACGGAGAACGGGGTGAGCGGGCGGTGAACGCGGCAGTACCGCTGTATCAGGCGAAGGCGGAGTTCTTTCGGATGTTGGGGCACCCGGTGCGCATCCGGGTGCTGGAACTGCTCCAGGACGGGCCCAAACCGGTTCGCGAACTGCTGGGTGAGATCGAGATCGAAGCGTCCAACCTGTCACAGCAGTTGGCGGTCCTCCGGCGCTCCGGCATCGTGACGGCCACCCGCGAGGGGTCCACGGTGGTCTACGCGCTGGCGGGCGGGGACGTGGCCGACCTGATGCGCGCGGCCCGCCGCATCCTCACCGAAATGCTCGCCGGGCAGCACGAGTTGTTGACCGAGCTACGCGCCGCCGAGGTGCGGACGGACGTTCCCTGACTGCCGGTTCGCCGGGGTGCCCCTCCAGGACCTGCGCGAAGTCCCGTTCATCCGGCAGCCGGGCCGGTCCTCCACGCCGTCCACCGGCCTCGGCGGGCCCCGACGCCGCCTCCCGGCGCAGCGCTAGAGGGGGAGGGTGATCCAGATGCTCTTGCCCCGCCCGTCGGCGTCGCCGCGCAGCACCGCCGTGCCGCCGAGGCCCATGGTGAGCTCCACGACGGTCGCCAGACCGCTGCCCGGACCACCGGCGAGCGAACCGTACAGGGCAGGTTGATAGGGGTGGCGGTCATGGACGGCGAAGGCCAGGGCATCGGCGCTGGCCACGTAGGTGACCGTCACCGTCGGTGAGAGCGCGGCGGCGTGTCGAACGCTGTTGGTGACCAGTTCGGACACGATCAGCAGCGCCGGGTCGACGCTCGGATGACGGCAGTCGATGCCCCACTCCACCAGCACCAGTTCGGTCATCTCGCGTACCGTCCGCACCGATTCGCCCGTCGTGGGCAGCACCAGCACGTGCCGCAGCGGCCAGTGCTCGGGAGGCGTGGTCCTCACCGTTCCGCCGTCCGGCACGGGCACCGCGGGCCCGGCATCGTCACAGTGCCCTCCTCGTCGAGGTCGCAGGGGCCGCAGGCCACACGAGGGCGGCCCCGGCCGCCTCGTGGAATCCGGCCCGGCAGCCCGGTCCTGTACGGCAGGGAAGCCATGATGTAGACAATTGCAGAACTCCGCAATTCCCGGACCGGCCGTGCCGGGACACACGTCGACCACGGGACGCCCCGTCCGCCGTCACCGGGCGCCGACCGCAGCGGGGCACCCGAAAAATGGGTGCGAGAGGCAACAGGTCGGTGCCAGGCTGCGCCGATGAACCACGAACAGATCTCCCGGATCGCCCACACCCACCACCCGGTCAAGGCCCCGCTCGACGACGAGTCGGTGCACCGGCTCCTGGACCGCGCGATCCCCCGCGAGGACGCCCGGGTCCTCGACCTCGGCTGCGGCCCGGCCGAGTGGCTGCTGCGCGCCCTGGCCAGCCGCCCCCGACTGCGTGCCGAGGGGGTCGACGTCTCCGCCGACGCGCTCGCCCAGGCCCGTGCCGCCGCCGCCGACCTCGGCGTACAGGACCGCTTGACCCTGCACCGCAGGCCAGCCGAGGAGTTCGCCCCGGACCACCCCTTCGACGTCGTGCTCAGCGTCGGGGCCACCCACGCCTTCGGCGGACTCCTCCCCACCCTCGCCGCCACGCGCGAACACCTCGCCCCCGGCGGACACGTGCTGGTGGGGGACGGCATCTGGCAGAGCGAACCCACCCGGGAGGCCATCGAGATGCTCGGGGACTTCGCCGACCTGGCCACCACGGTGGACCTGGTGACCGCCGACGGCTGGACACCCGTGCACGGCCATGTGAGCACCCGTCGGGAACTCGACGACTACGAGTGGGCGTGCTGGGGGACGCTGGCCGCGTGGGGCCTGGACCACCCCGACCACCCCGACGGCGCCGAGGCCCTCGCGACGGCGGCCACCCGACGCGCGGAATGGCTGCGCGTCTACCGGGACACCTGGGGCTTCCTCAGCCTGGTGCTGCGCCGCACCTCGGACTGAGCAGCGGCCACCGCCCCCTCCGCGCCCGTTCCGACGGGCGCCCGACCCGCGTTGTCAGTGCTCGCACCTAGGTTCGTACCCGTCCCGCCGATCCGGCGCGGACGTCCCTGTGGTGTGCGGAGGAGATGGCGCGTTGTCAGATCGGGAGAGGTCGAGTACGGCGCGGGTGGTGCCGCCCGCACGGCCGCGCAAGCTCGCCAAGGTGCCGTTCGTCGAGTTGGCCGACCGACGCGTGCAGGGCGTGGTGTCCAGCGGCTCCGACATCGGGCGGGTGTACGTCTCGTCGGTCACGGCCGGCACCTACGCGTTCGCCTGTAGCACCAACAACAACCGGCCCTGCGGCGGGGCGCGCGGCACCTACTGCAACCACATCCGCGCGCTGTTGGTCGAGGCCGTGCTCCAGTACGGTGCCGAACGCGTCGCCCGCTACCTGCGCGTGGACGCCACCGGTGACGAGCTCACCGCACAGACCCTCACCACGGCGATGAGCGGCACCCGCCCCCCGCAGGGCGACACCACGGCCGCCGCACCGGTCTTCAGCCGCTTCCTGCGCCACCTCGCCTACCTGGAACTCGATCCGACCACCGTCCCGGTGCCCGAGATGCAGTGGTTCCCGCCGACCAGGGCGGTGGCGTGATGCGTGTCGACGTCCTCAGCGAACCGATCGCCGGGCTGGACGAGGCCCTCACCGCCGTCGACGGCTTCGATCGCGCCCTCGTCGCCGGCCTGCTCCGCCCGCCGTCCGACCGGGCCGCCGGCGTGACGGCTCTCGCCCACGCCCTGGGCGGGACGCCACTGGCCGCGCGCGTCACCGAGGCCGCCGCCAAGACCGTCGCCGGAGCCGCCGACGAGGAACACCTCCTCACCCTGGCCGCCGCCCGCAGCGCACTGCTCGGCTCCGTCCACGACGCACTCACCAGCCGCGTCGACGAAGCGATCGGACGGCCCACCGGCGAGAGCTCCTTCCCGGCACCGGGCGAACCGCTGGCGGCGAACCTCCTCGCAGCGGCCCGCTCCTGGCTGTCCGAACTGGCCCGCGGCGGATGGACCGGCATCGACCACGAGACGGTCTCCGGCGCCGCCCCGATCGTCTCCGCGATGCTGCCGGTCCCTGGCCTACGGCGCCTGGCGACCCTCCTCGACGGTTTCGCCGCCGAACTCGCCGCCTCCTGCCCCGGAACCGCCCTCGAACGCGTACCCGTCCGACGCTGGGCCGACCTCTGGTCGCGCGCCGTGCTGCTGACCCTGCCCGGCGCGCTCACCCCACCGGCGACCACCCCCGCCACCGGACGGCTGCTGCCCCTCGGGATCGACCTCCAGGAACACGCGACCGCGGTACAGGCCCAGGTCCACGCGGTGTTCGAACCCGCCGACGGCAGCCCACCGCGGCTCGTCCGCGCCGCCGCGTCAGCACCGAAACCCGACACGGTCGTGGGCGCCGGAGCGTGGCAACTGCTCCGCCCGCACCTGTCGCTGCTGAACGCCGTCAGCGAGGGCCGGGCGATGGACCTCTCCGCGATGCCGCTCACCGCCGGGGGCGACCTGATCTGGAACGACGAACAGGCCCGCGCCGGCGAACCCGCCGCCCCCTTCACCACGGCCCGGGTGGTCCTGCCCACCGCGACCCGTGCGGCGACCGCGCCCCTCGACCGACACCCCGCGGGCATCGCCGTCCCCGTCCTCCTGCAGGGCTACACCGTCGAACAGGACGCCGCCGAGCCGACCTTCACCCTCGCCGGACACCGACTCGCGGTCGCCACCGACCGCGTGCCGATCGCCGGACCGCTCACCCCCGAGGCCGTCGCGGCATCGAACGCGTGCATCGGCCTGCTCCGCTGGGACGACGGCACGTACCGCGTGCAGCCGCTCGCCGTCGAGACCGCGGTCCGGAAGAAGACCGTCGCCGTCCACGCCGGCGCCTGGGCCGGCGGCACCAGCGACAAGGTCGGCGCCAGGGCCGAGAAGGCCGCGACGGACGCCGTGGCCGTGCTGCGCGAGCGCGCCGGAAAGCTGTTGCGGACATGACCGAACCCACCCCGGGAGCGACCTCCCACGACAACCGCCGGCAGGTCCTGTACTGGCGACTCCTCGCCCGACTCCTCGACCCCGAGGAACAGCCCGCACTGGAAGCGGCGAGCCTCGCCGTGGTCGACGACATCGGACTGCCGTCCACGCTCCTCGACCCGCAGGTCTCCGTCGACTCGGTCGTCCAGCGCCACCCCGAGCTCGCCGCCGAACTCGACGGCCTGATGCTCACCGCACCCGGGCCGGCAACCGGCTCCCCGGACGACGACGGTGGCGACGGCGACGGCGACCGCGACGACCGAGGCGACGACCGTGACCGGGCCGCGGAGGTACGGCGCGCGGCACTGGTGTCCAAGATCCTCCTCAACGTCTACTCCTCCGGCACCGGGCCGGTCACCGCGCAGCAACTCGCCCGCTGGCAGTCCGACGCGGGCTGGCTGGAGCGCGCGCTCGGCTGCGCCCCCGGCCAACTGCGCGCCGGCCGAGCCGCGGGGGGACCCGGAACGGGGGTCGGCCCGACCGGCACCGACAGCGCCGGAACCACCCCCGACCCCAGCCGTCTGATCCCCGAGATCGGACCCGAACTCGGCGCGATCGAAGCCGCGCTCGTACGGCGCATGCGGCTGCGCGAAGTGCTCGCCGATCCCCGGCTCGCCGGGCGACTGACCCCGAGCATGTCCCTGATCGAGCAGCTGCTGCGCGACAAGGACAACCTCTCCGGCGTGGCACTGGCCAACGCCAAGTCCCTGATCCGCCGCTTCGTCGACGAGGTCGCCGAGGTGCTGCGCACCCAGGTCGCCCAGGCCACCGTCGGCGCCCTGGACCGGTCCGTCCCACCCAAGCGGGTGTTCCGCAACCTGGACCTCGACCGCACCATCTGGAAGAACCTCACCAACTGGAGCCCCGAAGAGGAACGGCTCTACGTCGACCGGCTCTACTACCGCCACACCGCGCGCAAGACCACGCCCCAGCGACTGATCGTCGTGGTCGACCAGTCGGGCTCCATGGTCGACGCGATGGTCAACTGCACCATCCTGGCGTCGATCTTCGCGGGACTGCCCAAGGTGGACGTCCACCTGATCGCCTACGACACCCGGGCCCTCGACCTCACCCCCTGGGTCCACGACCCGTTCGAAACCCTGCTGCGCACCCGACTCGGCGGCGGAACCGACGGCACGGTCGCCATGGCACTGGCCGGCCCGAAGGTCGCCGAACCCCGCAACACCGTCGTCGTGTGGATCTCGGACTTCTACGAGTGGCAGGCCGAGCCGCTGTTCGAGAGCATGACCGCCCTCCACCGCTCGGGAGTCAAGTTCATCCCGGTCGGCTCGGTCAGCAGTTCCGGTCGCGGCAGCGTCAACCCGTGGTTCCGCGCACGCTTCAAAGACCTCGGCACACCGGTCCTCTCCGGCCACATCCGCAAGCTCGTCCACGAGCTCAAGACGTTCCTCGCCTAGAAAGGCATCCATGTCCGACCTGCTGCGCGCCCCCGCCGAGATCAAGTACGCCGAGGAGCTGGACTGGCTGGAGTCCGTCGACGACGGCCGCAAGCCCTTCACCTGGCGCCTGTCACCCAAGATGGTCCGCCTGTTCGTCCTCGGGTCCGAGCGCTCCGACGGCCTCGACCGCGAGATCTCCCCGAAGTGGTTCGGGGACCGCAGTTTCGTCGAACGGTCCATCGTCACGCTGGCCTCCGACCGCGGCCTGCTCCTGATCGGTGACCCCGGAACCGGCAAGAGCTGGCTGGCCGAACTGCTGTCCGCCGCGATCTGCCGCAACTCCACCCTGGTGGTCCAGGGCACGGCCGGCACCACCGAGGACCACATCAAGTACTCCTGGAACGTGTCCATGGTGATAGCCAAGGGCCAGTCCCGGGAGTCGATGATCCCCTCGCCGATCATGACCGCGATGGAGTCCGGCGCGATCGGCAGGTTCGAGGAACTGACCCGCTCCACCAGCGACGTGCAGGACGCCCTGATCTCGATCCTGTCGGAGAAGTACCTGTCGGTCCCCGAACTGGACAGCGACAACATCGTGTTCGCGAAGCCCGGCTTCTCCGTGATCGCCACCGCCAACAGCCGCGACCGCGGAGTCAACGACCTGTCCTCCGCGCTCAAGCGCCGCTTCAACTTCGTCCGCATCCCCGTGGTGACGAACAAGAAGAGCGAGGCGCAGATCGTCCGCTTCCGCACCGAGGAACTGCTGCGCCGCCACCAACTGGAGCTGGAGGTGCCGCCCACCCTGCTCGACGTGCTGCTGCGCAGCTTCGCCGACCTGCGCGCCGCCTCCGCCGCGGCGGCCAGCGACGACGAGCGGTTGGAGTCCGCGCTGTCCACCGCCGAACAGATCGGCGTACTGGAGGACGCCGTCCTGCACGGCACCTTCTTCGGTGAGCGCGCACTGACGGCCCGCACCCTCGCCTCCTCGCTCGTGGGCTCGCTGGCCCGACGCGAACCGGAGGACCTGGCCATCCTCAACAAGTACCTGCACGGAGTCGTGGAGCCGCGCAGCAAGGAGGAGGGCGGCCAGTGGAGCCCGTTCCTGGAGGGCGGCCGCGACGCGATCGCCACCCTGTCGTGATCCCCGCACACGAGGGGACCGGATTCGACGCGCTGCGCACCCAGATGCAGCAGGCCGCTGCGGCCTTCGCCGACGGCCCCGACGCCCTGGAGGGCATCCTCCTCGGAATCGTCGACGACGTCGACCGCGCGGTCCGCGAACCACTGGAGGTCTTCCCCGTCTGCCACCACTCGCCGGCCTCCGCGACCGCGATGGCCCGGCGGCTGCGCGAGAAGCAGCCCAGGGTCGTGTACGTGGAACTGTGCGAGGACATGGCCCCCCTCCTGACCGAGCTGCGCAACTGCACGCTGCCGGTCGCGGTGCAGGCGTTCGCGAGCGAAGTGGACGGTTTCCCCGCCGCGTGGGCACCGCTGTCCGTGGTCGCCCCGCTCACCGAGGCGTCGGCCGAGTACCAGGCGATCGCCTACGCGCTGGACACACCCGACGTCGAACTGGTGCTGGTCGACCGCTCCTCGGACCACGTGTACCAGTGGCAGGCCCGCGACCACCGCACCCCGGGACCGGGCCCCGCCGACGCCTCACCCGCCGACGAGGAGGCCGCGCTGCACGGTGACGCGGTCGGGGTGAAGATCGGCGACCTCCGTCCGCGCTTCGCCGAACTGGAGGAGCACCTGCTGCACCACGGGCGGGTACGCCACTGGTCGGAGTGGTGGCACCAGTACGTCGAGGTGCCGCTCGGCGACAGCGATCACCACACCTACCGCCAGGTCATGTTCCTGATCGGCAGCCTGTTCCGCCGGCTGGCCCCCGGCGATCCGGAGCGGCTGCGCGTCGACGAGGACCGCGAACGGTACATGTGGACGCGGATGCGCGCACACCTCGCCGCCTCCGGGACCGATCCCGCGGACTGCCTCTACGTCTGCGGGGCCTTCCACGCGGCCAGCCGGGTCGCGGAGTTCGGTGTCCACGGCGCCGACGGCTTCGAGATCGGCCCCCGCACCGCGACCCCGTGGAGTTACGGCCTCATCCCGTCCAGCCACGCGGCGATCGAGGCCCAGTTCGGGCTCGCCGCGGGTTCCGTGTCGATCGCCGCGACCCAGTGGGCCAAGAACCTCCGCCGCACCCGGGTCCGTCCCTTCCGGCTGGCGGGACAGGCGGGACCCCGACAACCGGGGCAGCCCCGCAAGCCGCCACCGACCACCCCCGGAGCCGGCGACGCGCTCCCGGACCAGCTCTCCGGCTTCCTCCGGCGCCCGCCCGTCCTCGACGGACTCGACGAGGCCGAACTGCTCGGCTGGTCCGTGGAGATCGTGCGCTCCGCACGCCGCAACGGATACCTCGCCTCCACCGCCGACGCCATCGCCGTGTTCGAGACCTCGATCCTGCTCGCCGGCATGCGCGACCGGGCCAGACCCACGCCCTACGACTTCCAGGACGCGGCGATCACCTGCATCGAGAAGGACATGGTGCCCGGGCGGCGCGACGTGCGCCGCCTGGTGGAGATCCTCATGGGCGGCGACCGGATCGGCCGGGTCGGCTACGACGCGCTGCCGCCGCTCGCCCGGGACGTCCACGACCGGCTCGCCCCCCTGGGGCTGAAACCGGAACGCCGCGGAGTGCAACGGGCCCTGCTGGACATGACCGCGCGGCCGGAGCTGGAACGGTGCTCCGACGTGCTGTGGATGCTGCACCGACTGATGCCGCAGGGCGCCGCCCGACCGATCATGGGCGAGCGCCGCCTCGGCGAGCGACCGATCCAGGAGTCCTGGGACCTCGCCCTCGGCACCCATCAGCGGGCACTGATCCAACTCGGCTACGAGGGCGTCAGCATCGAGCAGGTCCTGGAACAACGCCTCCGCCGCGTCGCCCACGACCCGCAGGCCACCACGGCGACCGTCCTCGAAGCCGTCGAGGACGCCACGCTGTACCTGCCCGGCCACCGGCTCGCCGACGAACTGGGTCGGCGTGCCCTGGAAGTCCTGGCGACCGAGCGCAGCGTCGACGGCGCACCGGAGGTACTGCGCCGGACACGTCGCCTCCTCGGGCACTACCGGACCGCCCGCCCGACGCTGCCGCCGTGGATCGAGTCCTTCGTCACCACGGGCTACGCCCACTACTGCACCCTGCTGCCCACGGCGTCCACCGCCGAGGACGCGACCGTCCGGCAGGTCTCCGCGATGCTGGGCTTCCTGTTCGGCATGGAGGGCCTCGCCCTCTCGTTGGGCTGTGACCGCCACCAGTTGGAGCTGGCGATCGCCCAGTCCCATCCGCAGGAGCCCGCCAAGGTGGCGCTGCTGTGGGCGGCCGAGGTGCACCTGGGGCGGACCTCCCGGGCCGAACTGCGCGCCCGCTGCGACGGCCTGCTGGACAACCCGCTGGTGGTGCCGTCCTACCCGCACTACCTCAGCGGGCTCCTGCACGCACTGGAACCCGTGCCGCAGCTCGCCGACTTCGTCGTCGAGGCGGTGTCGAACGCGTTCGCCCGGCTACCGGACCCGGTGCTCCTGCCCTGGCTACCGACCCTGATCAGCACCCTGCGCGCGGGCGGCACCGAACTGGCGCCGTTGCTGATCCGCGAGGCGGGGCGGACCTTTCCGGGCAAACTCTCCGCCCTGGACGCCTGGGTGCCGCCGTGGCAGGGCACTCCGGCGGCCCCACCCGTGCTGCCGCCGCCGCACGGCGGGGCATCCCTGCTCACCGCCCACCCGGCGACCTGCGCCGCGATCGCGGCACTCCTGGGCTGCGACGGGCCGTGGGAGCCGGCCGACCCCGCCGGAGCGGAGCTCATCGCCCGTCACCCGGACACGGCGAAGGCGCTGGGAGCGTTGCTGACGACCGGCTGAGAGCGGCGCTGGCGACGCCGGAACATGCGCGGCGGGGGGTCGAGTGGGGGGACCCGGCCCCGCCGTCCGGCGGCGGCCGAGATTTGTAGCATACTCAGCGGGAATTCGACACGACCGTGAATGCGGGGGGCCACTGTGACGTTCGAGGCTGCCGTCCTGAGGGACGTGCGCGGGGGAGGCGCCGGACGCCACAGACCCGTGCCACCGGTGCGGCGGGACCGCGCCGGATGAGTGACGGTTCCGGCATAGCCCTGACGACCCCGTACCTGGACACCGACGCCGACCAGCTCTGCTTCTCCCTCGACCAGCGTCCACGTGACGCCCTCGCGGTGCGCGAGCTCACGGTCAGCGGCATCGAGGTGCACCTCCGCTTGCTGGGCGCGTCCCACCAGGTGTTCGCCGGCCCCGTCCGGGAGACCGTGGCCTGCCTGCCCGGTGCCACGGGGGGCCTGCCCGACACGGTGCGCGCGTTCGACGGCTGGGAGTACCGATTCGGCGCCCGGGTGCGGGACTTCACCCCGGAGGAGTTCAGCGACGAGGTGGCCTGGGTCCGCCGGATGTCCGACACCCACCCCCGCGCGCTGTACGGGATCTTCCCCGGCGCCACCGAAGCAGTCACGGCACTGGTCGTGGACCCGCTCGCCGCGGGACTGAGCTGGCGCACCTGGCACACCTATCCGCAAAGCCGCCGGATCGTGGCGACGCACACCCGACTTGAGGCCCGATGAAGACCGCACGCCGCATCAGCGCGACGCTCCTCGCCACGGTGGCCCTCGCCGCCTGCTCCGACAGCTCGGAGCCGACCAACGCCGTCCCGTACCAATGGATCACCCAGCAGTACACGCTGGTGCCCGTCGGCTACGTCGACAAGCAGGACCTGCCGTCGGAGGTCGCCGACGAGATAGACGACCACACCTCGGCACAGGACGTGGACACCACGGGTGACACGGTCTTCCTCCGCTACCGGGACGACATCGTCGCCGTCGCCCCCTACCAGCGGGGCAGTCAGATCGAGATCGCGGACTATCGCACCGGATACCAGCGGTGGAGCGGAAAGCTGCCCTCGCAGTGGCCGCACCCGGACAGCAACGAATTCCGCGGCGGGGGCCCCGGCGCCGGCAAGTAGCCCACCGCCGCCCGTCCGAGCCCCTCAACGACCCCAGCGAAAGGCACCACCGTGGCAGAGATCTTCGAGTCGGCAGGCATCGCCCTGCTCTACGGCCTCGTCGGCTTCGTGGTGATGGCGGTGGGCTTCATCGCCCTCGACCTCGTCACCCCCGGCAAGCTGTTCCACGTGGTGTGGACCGAACGCAACCGCGGGGCGGCCGTCCTCCTCGCCGGCCAGACGATCGCCATCGGCCTGGTCATCGAACAGTCGATCCGGGCCAGCGAATCCGAACAGGGCCTCGGGCACGGACTGGCCAGCACCCTGCTCTACGGGCTCGCCGGGGTCGCCGTCATGACGCTCATCTCCCTCGTCGTGGGTCTGCTGACCCCGGGCCGCCTGGGCGCCGTCGTCCTGGAGGACACCGGCGACCGCCCGCACCCCGCGGCCTGGGTCCAGGCCGCGATGTACCTGGGTACGGCCTTCATGGTCGGCGCGGCCGTCTCCTGACCACCCCATGAGTACCGACACAGCCCCCCGGACGTCCCAGCCCGCGCCCCCCGCGCACGGGCCCCCGTCACGGGGGGCACGGTTCCTGCTGCTGCTCGCGGTGTTCATCTGCGCTGCCTGCGGCCTGACCTACGAACTGGCGCTCACCGCGCTCGGCAGCTACCTCATCGGCAACTCCGTGATGCAGACCTCCGTGGTCCTGTCCGTCATGGTCTTCGCCATGGGCGTCGGTTCGCTGGCCGCCAAACCGCTCCAGAAACGAGCGGTCGGCGGCTTCGCACTGATCGAGGGCACCCTTGCCCTCGTCGGCGGCCTGTCGGTGCTCATCCTGTACGTGTCGTTCGCCTGGCTGCGCATCTACATGCCCGCCATGGTGGTGGTGTCGTTCGCGGTCGGACTGCTCATCGGCGCCGAGATCCCGCTGCTGATGACGCTCCTGCAACGGATCAAACGGCAGGAGGCGGGCAGCGCCGTCGCCGACATGTTCGCGGTCGACTACATCGGCGCCCTGGTCGGCGGACTGGCCTTCCCGTTCCTGCTCCTGCCGGCCTTCGGGCAACTCCAGGGCGCGCTGGTCGTGGGCGCCGTCAATGCGACCGCCGGTGTCGCCGTCGTGCTGTGGATCTTCCGCCACGAGATGCGCCGCCTCGTGCGGATCGGTCTGCTCGCAGGCATGACGGCCGTCCTCGGCGTGCTCGGCACGGTGTACGTGCTGGCCGACGAGATCGAGGTCAGCGCCCGGCAACAGCTCTACCGCGACCCGATCATCCACGCGGAGACCACGCCCTACCAGGACATCGTGATCACCCGCTCCCGGGCGTTCACCGGGTCCCCGGACACCCGCCTGTACCTCAACGGCGACCTCCAGTTCTCCTCCGTGGACGAGTACCGCTACCACGAGGCGCTCGTCCACCCCGCCCTGTCGAAGAAGCGCGCGTCGGTGCTGATCCTCGGCGGCGGTGACGCGCTCGCCCTGCGGGAGGTCCTGCGCTACGACGACGTCGAGGACGTGACGCTCGTCGACCTCGATCCGGCGATGACCCGGCTGGCCCGCACCTTCCCGCCGCTCGCCGAACTGAACGACGGAGCCTTCGACGACCCGCGGGTCACGGCCGTGCACGCCGACGCCTTCAACTGGCTGCGGGACGCCACCCGACGCTACGACGCCGTCCTCATCGACTTCCCCGACCCGGACACCGCCGCACTGGCCAAGCTCTACAGCGTGGAGTTCTACCACCTGCTCGGCAAGGTCCTGCACCCGGACAGTCAGGTGCTCGTCCAGGGCGGCTCCCCGTTCTTCGCCCCCAAGACCTACTGGTCGATCGCCGAAACGCTCGCCGAGGCCGGCTACACCACCACGCCCTTCCAGGTCGACGTGCCCAGCTTCGGCAACTGGGGCTTCCTCCTCGCCACCGCGGACACCGACACCCCACCGCCGCTGCGCCTGGCCGCGGACGCCCCGGGGCTGAGGTTCCTGGACGGCTCCGTGCTCCGTGCCTCCGCCGTCTTCCCGGTCGACCGCCGTCGCCAGGAGGTGCGGGCGAGCACACTGATGGACCCCGCGGTCCTGGAGTACACCCGCCACGAGTGGCGGAACTACTAGTTCCTCCCGCCCCGTTCGCCGTGGCCGCCACCGGTGATGACGGGACGGGGTTCCGGTCGTACTAGCCTGTCCGTCATGGAGCTGCGGCAGTTGGAGTACTTCGTCGCGGTGGCGGAGGAAGCGAGTTTCACCAAGGCGGCCGCACGGCTGTACGTGGCGCAGTCGGGGGTCAGCGCACAGGTGCGGCGACTGGAGCGGGAGCTGGGCCACGAGCTCCTGGACCGCTCGGGGCGGACCGTGCGCCTGACCGAGGTGGGCGCGGCGGTCCTCGCCCACGCCCGTACGGTACTGGGCGGGGTGGCCGCCGTGCGGCTCGTCTCCGACGAGTTCGCGGCGCTGGTGCGGGGACGTGTCTCGGTGGGGACGGTGCGCTCGTGCCCGGGGCTCGGCACGCCCGGCGTGCTGGCGGACTTCCACCAGGCCCATCCCGCCGTGGAGATCACCCTGCTGGAGGACGACTCCGACTCCCTGCTGGAGGGCCTCCACACCGGGCGGCTCGACGTGGCGGTCGTGGCCCTGACCGCCACCACCCCACCGGACGTGGAACTGGACGTCTTCGTGGACGAACCGCTCGTCATCGCGGTCCGCCCCGACGATCCGTTGGCCGGCCGGCGCACGGTCGCGATCGACGCCCTGCGCGACCGGCCCCTGATCAGCCTGCCCAGGGGCACCGGCATACGCGCATGTCTGGACGAGGCGTGCGGCGCCGC
This sequence comes from Streptomyces sp. NPDC127068, assembly GCF_042724695.1. NCBI lineage: Bacteria > Bacillati > Actinomycetota > Actinomycetes > Kitasatosporales > Streptomycetaceae > Streptomyces > Streptomyces sp. NPDC127068. Next base: position 58,614 of record NZ_JBHXEN010000026.1, read on the forward strand.
GGGATTCGAGCCCCGCATCGCCCTGGAGACGGGTGATCCCGGGGTGCTGGCCCAACTCGCCGCGCGTGGCCTCGGACCCGCGGTACTGCCCGAGTCCTTGGCCGCCGAACACGTCGGAGCACTCGAAACGATCGGCTTCGACCCCCCGGGACTGCGGGGACGCATGGCGATCGCCTGGCGCACGGGCGGGCCGATCGGCCCCGCGGCCAAGGCGTTCCTCCGCCATGCCCGGCTGACCTGGGCGGACTCCGCCCCCAGCAGTGGGCGCGCCGACGACTGACCGTCCCCCTTCGTCCAGCAGGATCGCTTCTGGCAGCGAGCAGGACCAGCTCTTGGACTTCTGATCACCTTCCCGCCGAGGATGGTCGAGGCAGCGGAGCCCGGGTCCAACGGCTCCTGGACGGTACGAGGACGAGGACAGTAGACGATGCCCACCGACAGCATTCCGCATCCCTTCTCCGACCTGGCGGACGACGTCCGCGGCAATGTGCTCCTCCCCGGTGCGCACGGGTACGACGAAGAACTGCGCGGATTCCAGGCCGGGTTCAGCCACCACCCCGCGGTCATCGTCTGTGCGCTCGGCGCCGACGACGTACAGGCCGCCGTACGGTTCGCCGCCGCACGGGGGATGGCGGTGGCGGTGCAGTCGACCGGGCACGGACTCACGGTGGTCGACCGCGGCGGCCTGCTCCTGAAGACCGACCGGATGACGGAGGTCACCGTCGATCCGGAGACCCGGCGCGCGCGGATCGACGCCGGAGCGCGCTGGCACCACGTCGTCGATCGGGCCGAACCGTACGGACTGGCCCCGCCCAGCGGCTCAGCCGGACACGTCGGTGTCGTGGGCTACACCCTCGCCGGAGGCATGGGCCTGCTGGCCCGTGAGTTCGGCTACGCGGCCGACCACGTGCGCGCGCTCGACGTCGTCACCGCCGACGGCGAACTGCGCGAGGTCACGGCCGCCAAGCAGCCCGACCTGTTCTGGGCGCTCCGCGGCGGGCGCGACAACTTCGGCATCGTCACCAGCCTGGAAATCGACCTCCAATCGGTCTCCCGTGTCTACGGGGGTGGGGTGTTCTTCGACTCCGAGCACGCCGTGGCGGTGATGTCCTTCTTCCGTGAGTGGACGTCCCGAGTCCCGGACAGCATGACCGCTTCCCTGGGCATGATCGGCTACCCGCCGATGCCCTCCCTGCCCGAGGTCCTGCGCGGTCGGCACGTGCTGCACGTACGGTTCACCACGACCGACCTGACCGGTGGTCCGGATCTGGTACGCCCCTGGTTGGACGTCGCTCCCGTGCTCCTCGAACACCTCGGTGAGCTGCCCTACCGGGAAACGGGTTCCATCTACCGGGAACCGGACTTCAGCCACCCCTACGACGGCAACAGCGTGCTGCTGAGCGAGCTGGACCCGGCCGTCCTCGAAGCGGTCCGTCAACTGGCGGGCGCGGACGCCCCCGTGGGGTGCATCGTGGACCTCCGTCACCTGGGCGGAGCCCTGGCGCGTCAACCCGAGACGCCGAGCGCCCTGAGCTTCCGGGACGCCGCGTACGTCCTGCGGATCCTGTCCGTACCGGACGGGCAGAACCTCGCGGACGTACGTGCCGTGCACCAACTCCTCGACGACGCGGTCCGGCCCTGGACGCTGGGCCGCTCGCTCAACTTCGTCTACGGAGAGCGGGCCGCGGACGAGTTCCGGTCCGAGTTCTACGAGAAGCCGGTTCTCGACCGTCTCGCCGCACTGAAGGCCGTCTACGATCCCGCCAACGTCTTCCGCCGCAACCAGAACATCGAGCCGGCGGTGTGACCCGCCGGTCCGTGCGACGGGCCTCCCGCTGGATCGAGCCGGTTCCGCCACCGGTGGGCGGCTCGACGCAGATCAGACCGACTGCACCAGTCGGATGTACCGTGACCAGTCCCAGAGCGGCCCCGGGTCGGTGTGGTCTGCTCCCGGCACCTCGTTGTGGCCGATGACGTGCTTTCTGTCCCGCGGGATGCCGTACTTCGCGCAGAGGGTTGCGGTGAGCACGGCGGAACTCTCGTAGAGGGCGTCGGTGAAGTACTCCGGCTGGTCGACCCAGCCCTCGTGCTCGATGCCGATGCTCCGTGTGTTGTAGGTCCAGTTCCCCGCGTGCCAGCCGATGTCGCGTTCGCGGACGCACTGCGCGACGTGCCCGTCCTCGGAGCGCACCACGTAGTGGGCGGACACCTTCTTCGCGGGGTTCTGGAAGATCGTCAGCGTGTCCAGCCAGGTCTCCTGGGTCACATGGACGACGACCCGATCGATGGCGTAGCTGCTGGGGCGGCTCGACGCGGTGTAGTTGGAGGTACTCGCGGGCGCCGGCTGCGCCGTCGGGTAGTCGATTGCCTGGGGACGCGCGAAGGCACGGGACGAGGGGAGCAGGGTCGTGGGGATCGCCGCGAGGGCGGCTCGGTTCAGTAGGCGGCGTCGGCTCGGCTCACCCGGGGGCCGTTGCATGACTCTCCTGTCTCTGCGGTTGCGGTGAGCATGGATGGGGAGCGGGGACGGGCGGTGCGTGGGCGACGGCCCACGTGTGACCACCCTGAGGGCAGCGGCCGAGCCCCTGACGGTGCGTCAGCCCCGTACGCGGCGACGGGAATGCGGTGCACGGCGGGGGGCACCGAGCCGGATGCCTTCGGGTCAGTGGATCGAACGGTCGGAGCGGGGGAGGGTGGCGGCTATCTCCCGCAGTCTGGTGTGCAGACCCCGGTGAGTCTCCCGCACCGGCAGCCACTCCTTGCGGATCTTCGCGACGCAGGTGTAGTTGGTGTCGCAGACGTTCGCCACGGGCGACTCGACCGTCTGGGTGAGGAACTGGTACGCGTCGAGTTCACTGAATCCGTAGTCCCGCACCAGCCACTGCACCAGGTCGAGTTGGGAGATGCGGAAGGCGTCCTCCAGCGGCCGGGCCGAGCCGGTCGAGATCAGGTGCGAATCCGATTCGAGGCGCGGCCAGGGAGTGGACACCCCCTTGAGCAGTTCCACGATGACCACCGTGTTCATGGCGCACTCGACGGCGACCCCACAGGTCTCGCCCTCCCCCTGTCGGGCGTGCCCGTCGCCGAGGCTCAGCAGCGCACCTTCGACGTTGACCCCGAGGTAGCAGGTGACGCCCGCGCGCATCTCCGGGGTGTCCATGTTCCCACCGTGCGCGCCCGGAGCCAGGGCCGAGCGCACCTCCAGATGGGCGGGTGCGACCCCGACGGTGCCGTGCATGGGGTCCATCGGCAGGGCGATCGCGATGTCGCTGTCCTTGGCCCGGAACTGTGCGGTCCGCCGGGCCCGGTCGAGCTCCCAGATCCAGACGGTCTCCGGCAACGGCGCCTGCAACGAGGCCGTCGAGGACGTGGAGGTGAGCGCTCCGAACAGGGGCACCGTCGTCGATGCCGCCCAGTCCCTGGCGGGGTCGATCGACACGAAGTGCACCGCCACCGTGTCGCCGGGCTCGGCACCCTCCACGTAGAAGGGACCGGTCTGCGGATTGAGGTAGGGGAACTCGCACACCTGGGAGACGAGGTCCTTGTCCGAGCGCACCCGGCCGCCGAAACAGTCCTCGGTGAAGAGGTCCAGTACCGTTCCGGGGGTGATGCGCGCGAACGGCGCGGCGCCACCGAACGTCCAGGCGTAGTCGCCCGGCTCGGGACGGACCGTGATCATCCGGGGGTCGCTCATCGCGGCGGTGCTCCTCTTGCTCTGCGAGGGCCGAAGGGGCTGCCTCGTGTGCTGCAAAGGTACGACTCCCGAAGATCGGAGCGGAAGCCCCGACGGGACATCTGTGAGCGTTGATGAAAATGTGGATAACTCCGGCACTCTAAAGAGTGAATGAGGCGGCCCACGCCTCGCGCCTCACACCGACGCCTCGGTGTCCAGGAGGGCTCGGCGCGGGGCGTCACTCGGTACCGAGCGCCGCCGCGAGGGCCGTCGCGGGGTCCTTCGCCGCGCTTCCGGCAGGCACCCAGTGACCGCCTTCCTCCCGGAACGGCCACCACCGGCCGTATCCGTCGACCCGGAGCTGCGCGCGTCCGTCCGCAGTGGTCCAGCGGCTGCCCTCGTTCCGCAGCGCGGGGCGCTCGTCCTCCTCCCACGCGGAGTCCACCGTCGCCGCCGCCCGAGCACGTGCCTCGGGCGTGAGCGTGTGCTCCCGCTCCCAAGCGGTCACCGCCTCGGCGCCGCCATAGCTCCAGGCACGCACCGCCAGTGCCAGTTGTTCGTCGGTGCGACCGGAAGCCGTCGCCAGGCGGTCCAGCGCCTCCCTGCCCGGCTCACCCGCAGCCAGTCGCACGGCGTCCTGTTCCAGGGTCGTGGTCGGGACCGGCCGATCCGCGTGGTGGGGTGACAGCGCCTCAGCGAGCAGCCGGTGTGCCTCACGGGCCGTCTGGAGCGCGAGGAACTCCAGGGCTTCCGGCCGGACGGCCGGCGCGGGGCTCGTCTCGACGTCCAGGGCGGGCGGCGACCCCGGGGCGGCGGGCAGGCCGGGCGGCTCGGGCAGCGGAGGCAGGACGAAGCCCGCCGCGAACGCCTCGACGGCGTCCACGCCCACCGCGGCGTCCGTGTCTTCCCCCGGGTCCTCGGCCGCTGCGCGCAGGACGCTCCGCACCTGCAACTCGTCCAACACCCTGCGCTCCCCGCGCCCGCGGAGGAGCAACAAGACGAAGGGGTCCTCGTCCAGGATCCGCCCCATCTGGTACGACAGCGCGGCCGTGTGAGCACATTGGTCCCACGCGCCGCAGTCGCACTCCGGCTCCAGATCGCCGATGCCCGGCAGGAGCTCCACCCCCGCCGTCGCCGCGTCCTCGACCAGGTGAGGTGGCATGTCACGGTCGAGCAGGGCGGCGATGTGCGCGGCCCGGTCCACCGTCATGTCCAGCAGCCGGTCCCACTCGTCGTCCCGGAGCTCCTGGATCAGCACGTCCGACCGGTGGGCGGTGCCGTCGCGATCCCGCACCACGCCGATGATCCTGCCCGGGCGCACGGTCACCGCGCCCACGGCACCAGCGCGCGCGAGTGCCCGCCCGGCCTTCAACTGCCCCAGGTCCAGGGCAGTGTCCTCCAGGGCCCGCAGCCACGCCTGGCCCCACCAGGTCAGGGCGAAGCCCCTGCCCCGGGTGGGGGGAAGCGTGGCGAACGTCCGCTCCTCCCCGTCCGCCGGGGAGACCCCGTCCTCGCTCGCGCGCATACCGTCCGCCTCCTCGTCCTCGTGCTGACTGCCCGTCCCGTACGCCCCGTCGAAGCCCCCGGCGGAACTCAATGCGGACCTCCCCGCAAGGTCACCAGATCCGCCAGCGCGGCGTCGGAGAGTTCGGTCAGGGACGATTCGCCGCCGCTGAGGACCGACTCCGCCAACTCGTGCTTGCGCACCAGCATCCGCGCGATCCGGTCCTCGATCGTGCCCTCGGCGATCAGCCGGTGCACCTGTACGGGCCGGGTCTGCCCGATGCGGTACGCGCGGTCCGTGGCCTGCGCCTCCACGGCGGGGTTCCACCACCGGTCGTAGTGCACGACGTGCTCCGCGCGCGTCAGGTTGAGGCCGGTACCGGCAGCCTTCAAGGACAACAGGAACACCGGCACCGCGCCCTCCTGGAACCGGGCGACCATGGCCTCGCGCTCCGCCACCGGGGTGCCTCCGTGCAGGAACTGGGTGGCCACCCCACGCGCCGCGAGATGCCGCTCCAGGAGCCGCGCCATCTGCACGTACTGGGTGAACACCAGAACGCCCGCACCCTCCGCCACGATCGAGGAGAGCAGCTCGTCCAGCAGCTCCAGCTTGCCGGAGCGCCCCTCGATGCGGGGCTCGTCCTCCTTGAGGAACTGGGCGGGGTGGTTGCAGATCTGCTTCAGCCCGGTCAGCAGCTTCACGATCATCCCCCGACGGGCCATGCCCTCGGCGCTGGCGATCTCCGCGAGTGCCTCGCGCACCACTGCCTCGTACAGTCCCGTTTGTTCCGGGGTGAGGGACACCGCACGGTCGGTCTCCGTCTTCGGCGGGAGCTCCGGGGCGATGCCCGGGTCGGACTTGCGCCGGCGCAGCAGGAAGGGCCGCACCAGCGCCCCGAGCCGTTCGGCTGCCTGCGGGTCGACACCGGACTCCACCGCACGGGCGTAGCGGCTGCGGAACGTGGCCAGCGGACCGAGCAGACCGGGAGTCGTCCAGTCGAGGATCGCCCACAGTTCGGAGAGGTTGTTCTCGACCGGGGTGCCGGTGAGTGCCACCCGCGCGCCCGCGCCGATGGTGCGCAGTTCCCCGGCGGTCGCCGAGTACGGGTTCTTCACGTGTTGTGCCTCGTCGGCGACGAGCAGCCCCCAGGAAATGCTGCCGAGCCGCGCTGCGTCGAGGCGCATGGTCCCGTAGGTGGTGAGCACGAACTCGCCGTTCGCGAGCGAGTCCAACGAGCGCTGGGCGCCGTGGTACCTGCGCACGGGGGTGCCGGGTGCGAACTTCTCGATCTCGCGCTGCCAGTTGCCCATCAGGGACGTCGGGCAGACCACGAGCGTGGGGGCCGCGGACTCCGCTTCCCGCTGGCGGTGCAGGTGCAGCGCGATCACGGTGATCGTCTTGCCCAGCCCCATGTCATCGGCGAGGCAGGCCCCCAACCCCAGTGAGGTCATGTGGGCCAGCCAGGTGAGCCCCCGCAGCTGGTAGTCACGCAAGCGGGCCGCGAGCGCCTCGGGCGGGTCCACAGGGGTCATCCCCTCCGGATCGGACAGCCGTTCACGCAGACCCTTGAGCCAGCCCGTGGCCTCCACCCGCACGGTCTGCCCGTCGACCTCCGTGGCACCCGTCAGAACGGCGCTGAGCGCGTCCACCGGGGACACCTTGCGGTCCTGCCGTGCCCGAGCACGACCGGCCTCGACGGGGTCGACGAGGACCCACTGGTCACGGAGCCGCACCACCGGGCGCTTCGCCTCGGCGAGTTGGTCCAGTTCCGCTCTGCTCAACGGACGGTCGCCCAGGGCGAAGCGCCAGTCGAACGCGAGCAGGGCATCGGCGGACAGGAAGGACGGGGCGCCGGACTCGCCGTGCCCCCGGCCCGTGGCGTCCACCGGCGGACCGATCACGGCACGCGTGGTGAGTCGGTGCGCCAGCTCCCGCGGCCAGTGCACCTCCACCCCGACGAGAGAGAGGTCACGCGCCCCGGCGCCGAGCAGGTCGATGACCTCCTCGTCCATGAGTTCGACGGCGTCCGGCACGCTCGCCGACAGGAGCGGAGCGAGGGGAGTCCAGGCACGCGTGGCCCGGCGCAGTGCCAGCAGCACGTCCATCCGGGCCTGCGGGCCGAGGACCGCGGATCCGCTGGTGGCCGACCAGATGTCGGCCGCGTCCACGACCGCGGTGGGGTCGCTGGCGCTGTGCGCCTGGAGCACGGCACGGAACGAGACGGGAGCCGTGTCGGGGTCGGTGGGCGTCAGTCCGGGGACCTCCACCCTCAGGGAGATGCGGACCCCCGCGTCATGTCCTGCCGCCACGTCCGCGGCCCAGTTCCGAAGCTCGGGCAACCGGTGGCGTTCGGGAGCCGCGAAGGGCGCCGCACCGGCGGCGAACACGGCAGCGGGGGAGCGGGGGAGTGCGTCGGCCACCGCACCGAGGAAGGCCCACAGGTGCTCCTCGGGCTCGGGCAGGTGCAGTGCCCCGCCCGTGTGCACCGGCAGGGCATGGGCGGCCGGCGGCATCGAGGCGGCCAACTCCCGCACCCGCTCGGCGTCCTGGGCGCCGAGCGGGCCGAACCGCCATGCGTCGTGATCGTCCGCGTCCAGGCCGGGCAGCAGGAGGCCCCGGGCCGCGAAGTGGAGGGCCAACAGGATCGCGCTGCCCCAGAAGGCCGTGGTGGGGTGTGCGGTGTCCAGGGCGCGGGCGCGGGTGAGGAACGGCAGTGCCGCGGGGACGGGGAGCAGGCACGCGGGTACGTCGACCGTGGCGACACCGCCCTCGTGGGGTACCACGACGGTCAGGTCCCCGATCCGTCCCGGGTGCGTGTCCGGCAGCGGGTCCCCCGAAGGGCACCAGAAGGCGACCCGCTGCGCTCCAGGAAGGTCGGAGGGGACGAACACCGCGGTCAGGCGAGCGAGACCGGAGGTCACGTCCCCCGATGTCGAGGGGATGCTCTGCACTGCTAAGGCACACTCCTCAAATTTGATTAGAGGGCAAGCGGCCCATTGTAGATCACCAAACGACAATGCGCTCGAATGTCAATAGTGGTATGCGTCACGTAGTGGGTGGGGGTGTGGTCAACCCCCCTACGGTCGGAGGGAACTCCCCCCGGAGCGGACGGGTGCTGGCCGCATGGTTCCCCGGAGGGGGTGAACCGTACGTTTCACCAGGTCAACCCTTCGTAGACCGGAGAATCCCATGCCCGAGGCCGCTGCACCCGTCGTGGAACCGCAGTCGGGCGCACCCGACCGGAAATCCGAACCCAGCGAGTTCACCCCCTTGCTCCGTGACGTCCGGGCACAGGGACTGCTCGACCGCCGCACGGGGTGGTACACGGTGGCCATCGTGGTCAACGCGCTCCTGTTCGGTGCCGTCGTCGCCGGCGTGATCGTCACGGGGGACTCCTGGTGGAGCCTCGCGTTCGCGCCCGCACTGGCGCTCGCGTCCGCCCGCACGGCCTTCATCGGCCACGATGCGGGCCATGCCCAGATATCCTCCGACAAGCGCATCGGTCGGGCCATCGGCCTCGTGCACGGCAACCTCATGTTGGGCATGAGCTACGCATGGTGGAACGACAAGCACAACCGGCATCACGCCAACCCGAACCACATCGACAAGGACCCCGACGTGGTCGCGGACGTCCTGGTCTTCACCCGCCACCAAGCGAGGCTGCGCGTGGGGTTCCGGCGTTGGCTCACCCGCCACCAGGCCTGGCTCTTCTTTCCGCTGACCCTCCTCGAAGGGCTGGCCCTCAAGGTGTCCGGCTTCCGGGACCTGCGGCGGCAGAACACCCGGGAGCGTCGGGTCGAGGGGGCGCTGCTCATCGGGCACGTCGCCGGATACGCAGCGCTCCTGTTCGGCGCCATGCCGCCGGGCAAGGCCCTGGCCTTCGCCGCTGTCCACCAGGCGTTGTTCGGCCTGCACCTGGGCATGGCGTTCGCCCCCAACCACAAGGGGATGGAGATGCCCGACCCCGAGGGCGAGCGTTGGGGCCACCTGCGCCGACAGGTGCTGACCTCCCGCAACGTCCGGGGCGGCCCGCTCACCGACTGGTTCCTCGGCGGACTGAACTACCAGATCGAGCACCACCTCTTCCCCAGCATGCCCCGCCCGCACCTGAAGCTCGCCCAGCCCCTCGTCAGGGAGCACTGCCAGCGGGTGGGCATCCCCTACGTGGAGACCGGGCTCCTCGCGTCCTACCGCCAGGCCCTGCGCCACATGCACGACGTGGGCGAGCCCCTCAGGGTCGGATGAGGGTTGCGCCTCAGGGGTGGCTCAGGGTCGGGGGACGGAACTGCACGGACGATCAGGTCGTTCTGTTCTGTAGGAATCGACGGGCGCTGTGAAGAAGGAGGCGACACGGATGTCGAAGCGAGCGAAGATCGCAGCCGGTGGTGTGGCGGTCGGACTCATCCTGTGGATCTGGCTGCCGTTCTGGGCGGTCCTCCTGATCGTCCTGGGAGTTCCCGCCGCCGCGTACCTGGCGCTGGATCCCTCTCAGCGACGCAGGCTGCGACGGGTGAGTCGCAAGGAGCTGGGGCGCTGAGCCGCCGAGGGGGACCGCGACGTCCGGCCCCGTGCCCCGGGGCCGTGGCACGTTCGGGGACCTCGCCCGGTCGTGGCCCGCTGAGCGGTCGCTCGCCCCGGGGCGAGAAGACCTCGGGGGTCAGCCCGGTCTCCCGGCCGGGACCGGCGGCGCGGCCGGACACGAGCGGCTGACGGGGCGCACACCGCCTGGCGTGCGCCCCGGGATCAGCTAGTCCGCCACGCCCTCGTAGCCGATCACCTTCTCGATGTGCAATCGGACCAGGAGTTCTCCGGGCACGCCGTTCCGGGCAGCGAACTCCTCCGCACGATCCGCGCCCATGTAGCGACCACCGATGCGCCCGGCCCAGTGGCGCACCTCGTCCAGGTCCTCCGACAGGCTGGCGCGACCCTGGATGATGACGAAGGCGAACGGAGGCCGGTCGTCGTCCACACACAGCGCGACACGCTTCTCGTTGGCCAGGTTTCGCCCCTTGACAGTCTCCTTCCCCGTGTTGAAGACCAGTTCGTCGCCGTCCAGGACGAACCAGATCGGTGCGATGTGCGGGCTTCCGTCAGCCCGAACCGTTGAAAGCTTCCCGGTGCGCGTGCCCTGCGAAACGAAGGCCCTCCACCGCTCGTCGGTCATCTTCTGTGCCATGTGGCCATCCTGCTTGCCCAGGGGCCAAGGGTGGGGAAGGCTTGCGGAAAGGAGTCTCCGGTCGGCGGGTGGGAAGGCCGGGAGCATGGGGAGCGGGGAGAGCGTGACGATGGGCCAGAAGACGGGACTGAGTTGGCTGCTGGACGACCTGATCGACCGGGTCGAACACGTCAGACACGTGCTGGTCCTTTCCAGCGACGGGCTGGTCACCGGTGCCAGCACCGCGCTACCTCGTGAGGACGCCGAACACCTCGCCGCGGTGGCATCCGGTCTGCACAGCCTGGCCAAGGGTTCGGGCCGGCACTTCGGGGCCGGTCGGGTGCGCCAGACGATGATCGAGTTCGACGGAGCGGTGATGTTCGTGACGGCCGCGGGGGAAGGCAGTTGCCTCTGCGTACTGAGCACGGCCGAGGTCGACATCGGTCAGGTCGCCTATGAAATGACGCTGCTCGTGAACCGCGTCGGGGAGCACCTCGGGGTGGGCGCCCGGTATCCGGAGCGCACGTCGATAGTCGACGGATGAGCGCGCAGCTTCGCGAAGACCCCCTCTGACCTGCGAAGAGTCAACTTCCAGCGAAGTTATCCACAGGCCCAGCGGGATGAGGGCGATTCGAGCTACGGTTTCTCCCGAGACACCAGCACCACTTCACGGGGGAAGTGCCACATGAAGCTGAACGTCATGACACCCATCGCCGACCGACCGTTCGGACGCGTTCTGCTCGGTGCGCCGGCACCGGCACCGGCATCGATCGCACCCCGGGCCGGCAAGCAGGAACCTCCCACGCTCGCACCGACGCACGCCGCCAGGGAACTCGCCCTCCTGCGCGCCGAATTCGAACTCGCGGTGCGGCTCGGCCGGATCCACACGGTGCGCGGGGGCGGTCCCGGAGAACGGCGGGTCACCCGCGCGGAAATCGACCGCGTACGCACGCAACCCGGCTTCCCCGATGCCCTGCGCAACCAGGTCAAGACGGTCGGCACATCGGAGGCGGCGACCCTCCTCGGCATCACCACCGCCCGCTTCACCCGGCTCGCCCGACTGGGCAGGCTCACGCCCGTACTCCACTACCGCAACCGCTACCGGGTGGTCGTCTGGCGCTACCTCGCCGAGGAAGTGGAAGACTTCGCTGCCCACCCCGAGTGCCGCGCCCTCCTCACCGGTCGGACACCCGTCCCGCTCAAGCGACAGCTGGACGGAGGACTGGACTCCCGGGCCCGCAACTGGCGAGCCCGCTGCCACGAAATGCTCCTGCGACTCGCGAACGGCCCTTGGGAGAGCGCGGCGGCGAGTGCCGCCTTCCTGGACGACGCACAGATCGCGGACACGGTCCCGGACCCCGACGAGCGAGCACGCCTCCAGGACCTGCGGCCCAGGCGCCCCGCCACCACGACGGGAAACCGGTACGCGGCCTCCCGCTCCCCCGACCTCACGACCGCCGAGACCGAGGACGAGATCCGCGGGTACCAAGCCCACCTCCGGCTCTGCCTCCGAGCCGCCCGCGAGCGGAACCCCGGCTGTCCGGACTCAGACCCACCAGTGACACACGGGCCGAGGCCGTGTCGCACGCTCCGGGCCACGACCGTTGTCGGCAGCTCGTCGTCCGGCCGCGACACCGGGTCGGAACCGCCGCGGCCCACCGCTTCGTCGCTCGGCCGTCAGAAGCGAAGGACCCGCCCTGCGCTCGGGCCACTCACCACTGTCCGACACCCGTGACCCGGACCACGGCCCTGCCTTCGGAGTCGGAGGCGGCCAGGTCGACCTCGGCGCTGATGCCCCAGTCGTGATCGCCGTTGGGGTCGGCGAAGGTCTGCCGAACCCGCCACAGCCCGTGCTGGACGTCCTCTTCGATCGACAACAGCTTCGGCCCCCGCGCATCGGGTCCGGTACCCAGATCGTCGTACTCGTCCCAGTAGCGATCCATCGCCTCGCCCCAGGCATCCGCGTCCCAACCCGAGTCCGCATCCAGCGCACCCAACTCGTCCACGTGGTCGAGGGCCGCCAGCTCCACGCGACGGAACAGGGCGTTGCGCACCAGCACCCGGAACGCCCGCGCATTGGCCGTCACCGGCTTCACCTGATCGGCACGCTCCTGCGCCTCCTCCGCCGTCATCTCCTCCGGATTGGCCAGCTGCTCCCACTCGTCGAGCAGGCTGGAATCCACCTGACGGACCAGTTCACCGAGCCAGGCGATGAGATCCTCAAGATCCTCCGACTTCAGGTCGTCGGGCACGGTGTGGTCGAGCGCCTTGTACGCACTCGCCAGATACCTGAGGACGATGCCCTCGGTGCGCGCCAACTCGTACAGCGACACGAACTCCGTGAAGGTGAGGGCCCGCTCGTACATGTCACGGATCACCGACTTCGGCGACAGCGGGTGATCACCCACCCACGGGTGGCTGAGCCGGTAGGTGTCGTACGCGTGGAAGAGCAACTCGTCGAGCGGCTTGGGGTACGACACGTCGAGGAGCCGCTCCATGCGCTCCTCGTACTCCACGCCGTCCGCCTTCATCGCGGCGATCGCCTCACCGCGGGCCTTGTTCTGCTGCGCGGCGAGGATCTGCCGGGGGTCATCGAGTGTGGACTCGACCACGGAGACCATGTCGAGCGCGTAGGACGGCGACTCCGGGTCAAGCAGCTCGAACGCGGCGAGGGCGAACGTGGACAAGGGTTGGTTGAGCGCGAAGTCCTGCTGGAGGTCGACGGTCAGCCGGACGATCCGACCCTCCGCGTCCGGCTCGTCCAGTTTCTCCACGATGCCGCCGTCCAACAGCGACCGGTAGATCGCGATGGCACGCCGAATGTGCCGCAGCTGCTGCTTACGGGGCTCGTGGTTGTCCTCCAGCAGGTGCCGCATCGCGTCGAAGGCGTTGCCCGGACGGGCGATCACGGACAGGAGCATGGTGTGCGTCACACGGAAACGCGAGGTCAAGGGCTCGGGCTGCGCGGCTACCAACCTGTCGAAGGTGGCCTCCGTCCACGCCACGAACCCCTCCGGCGCCTTCTTGCGCACCACCTTGCGGCGCTTCTTGGGATCGTCCCCCGCCTTCGCGAGCGCCTTCTCGTTCTCGATCACGTGCTCCGGAGCCTGGGCCACCACGAGTCCGGCCGTGTCGAAGCCCGCCCGCCCGGCGCGGCCCGCGATCTGATGGAACTCCCGCGCGCGCAGCGTCCGCACCCGGCTTCCGTCGTACTTGGTGAGCGCGGTGAACAGGACCGTGCGAATGGGCACGTTCACTCCGACACCCAGCGTGTCCGTACCGCAGATCACCTTCAACAGGCCCGCCTGGGCCAGCTTCTCCACCAGCCGCCGGTACTTGGGCAGCATCCCCGCGTGATGCACCCCGATGCCGTGCCGAACGTAGCGCGACAGGTTGCGGCCGAACTTGGTCGTGAACCGGAAGTTCCCGATGAGCTCGGCGATCCGGTCCTTCTCCTCACGCGAACACATGTTGATGCTCATGAGGGCCTGTGCCCGCTCCACCGCCTGTGCCTGGGTGAAGTGCACGATGTACACCGGCGCCTGTTTCGTCGCCAACAACTCGGTGAGGGTGTCCGTGAGCGGGGTCAGACGGTACTCGTACGAGAGCGGCACGGGGCGCGTCACCGACCGGACCACTGCCGTGGACCTACCCGTCCGACGGGTCAGGTCCTCCTCGAACATCGACACGTCGCCGAGGGTCGCCGACATGAGCACGAACTGCGCCTGCGGCAGTTCCAACAGGGGGATCTGCCACGCCCAGCCGCGGTCGCCCTCGGCGTAGAAGTGGAACTCGTCCATGACCACCTGGCCGACGTCCGCGTTCCTGCCGTCGCGCAGCGCGATCGAGGCCAGCACCTCCGCCGTGCAGCAGATGACCGGAGCGTCGGAGTTGACCGAAGCGTCACCGGTCAGCATGCCGACGTTCTCGGTGCCGAAGATCTTGCACAGCTCGAAGAACTTCTCCGAAACGAGCGCCTTGATCGGCGCCGTGTAGAAAGTGACCTCGTTGCGCGCCAGCGCCGCGAAGTGCGCGCCCGCCGCGATCATGCTCTTGCCCGACCCGGTCGGCGTCGACACGATCACGTTCGCCCCGGAGACGACCTCGATCAGGGCCTCCTCCTGATGCGGATAGAGCGTGATCCCGCGCGTCGTTGCCCACGACTCGAATGCTTCGTAGAGGGCGTCGGGGTCGGCGGACTGCGGCAGCTGAGCGATGAGGGTCACACGCCTATCTTGCCTGGCTCCGACCCCGATCACGGAATCGGATGACCGTACGAAGATCGCTGACGCTACGCTGATGCGCCGACACGACGTCAGCGCCCGCGGACGGCCCCTCCCGCTCAGGAAGGGACCGTCCGGATCCGGGAGAACCCCCGGGCACGAGCCCGCGGCACACGAGAACCACGAACAACAGGAACAAAGGGGCGGGGCACCACCATGATGGGACCGGCACACTCCCTGTCAGGAGCGGCAGCCTGGCTGGGGGTGGGAGCAGCGGCGGCAGCGGTGGGTCACACCATGCCCTGGCCGGTCCTCCTCACCGGCGCACTGATCTGCGCGGGCGCCGCGCTCGCCCCGGACCTCGACCACAAGGCCGCGACGATATCGCGCGCCTTCGGGCCGGTCTCCCGGGCCCTGTGCGAGATCGTCGACCGGCTCTCCTACGCCGTTTACAAGGGCACCCGCAAGCCCGGTGACCCCCGGCGCTCCGGCGGGCACCGAACCCTGACCCACACCTGGCTCTGGGCCGTCCTGATCGGCGGAGGCGCCTCGGCGCTCGCGATCACCGGGGGACGGTGGGCGGTCCTCGCCCTGCTGTTCGTCCACCTGGTCCTCGCGATCGAGGGCCTGCTCTGGCGGGCCACCCGCGGCCAGGGCGCCGACGTCCTCGTATGGCTGCTCGCGGCAACGAGCTCCTGGATCCTCGCCGGCGTACTGGACCGCCCGGGCAACGGCGCGGACTGGCTGTTCACCACCCCCGGCCAGGAGTACCTGTGGCTCGGGCTGCCGATCGTGCTCGGCGCGCTGGTCCACGACCTCGGCGACGCGCTCACCGTGTCCGGCTGCCCGGTCCTGTGGCCGCTCCCGATAGCCGGGAGGCGCTGGTACCCACTGGGCCCGCCGAGGTTCATGCGGTTCCGGGCGGGCAGCTGGGTCGAGGTGAAGGTGCTCATGCCCGCGTTCATGCTGCTCGGTGGCGTGGGCGGTGCCGTGGCGCTGAACGTCATCTGACAGCCGGTGCGCCGGCCCCCCCCCGAAGATCGGGAGGACCGGCGCACCGACGGACGGGCACCGCGCGGTGCCCCACACCGTCATCCGTGCCAGGAACGCCACAGGGCCGCGTACGTGCCGCCCGCGGTGACCAGCTCGTCATGGCTGCCCAGCTCCGCGATCCGGCCCTGCTCCACCACGGCGATCACATCGGCGTCGTGCGCCGTGTGCAGCCGGTGGGCTATCGCCACGACCGTCCGGCCCTCCAGCACATTGGCCAGCGACCGCTCCACGTCACGTGCGGACCGTGGATCGATCAGCGAGGTCGCCTCGTCCAGCACCAGGGTGTGCGGGTCGGCCAGCACCAGTCGGGCCAGCGCGACCTGCTGGGCCTGCGCCGGAGTCAGCGCCACGCCCCCCGAGCCCACCTCGGTGTCCAGTCCGTCCGACAGCGACGTGGCCCATGCGTCCGCGTCCACGGCTTCCAAGGCCGACCACAACTCGTCGTCCTGCGCACCGGAACGCGCCAGCCGCAGGTTGTCGCGGAGCGTTCCCACGAAGACGTGGTGCTCCTGATTGACGAGGGCCACATGGGAACGCACCCGCTCCGCGGGCATCCGGGACAACTCGGCCCCCCCGAGGGTGATCGCGCCCGCGCCCGGCGCGTAGATGCCCGCCAGCAACCGGCCCAGGGTGGACTTGCCCGCCCCCGACGGTCCGACGAGGGCCACCCGGGTACCGGGCTCGACCTTGATCGACACGTCACGGAGCACGTCGACCCCCTCGCGGTACCCGAACCGGACGTGGTCGGCGTGGACCGTACGGCCCCCGGGAACCACCGAGGCGTCGCCCGCGTCGGGCTCGATGTCCCGCACGCCCACCAACCGGGCCAACGACACCTGGGCCACCTGGAGCTCGTTGTACCAGCGCAGGATCAGCGCGACGGGGTCCACCATCATCTGGGCGAGGAGCGCACTGGTCGTGAGCTGCCCGACCGTGATCCAACCGTTGAGGACGAACACGCCGCCCACCATCAGCACGGAGCACAGCACGGTGATGTGCGTCAGGCTGATGACCGGGAACAGGATCGAGCGGAGCCACAGCGTGTAGCGCTCCCACGCGGTCCACTCGGCGACCCGGCGGTCGGACAGCTCCACCCGCCGTCCGCCCAGACGGTGCGCCTCCACGGTGCGTCCCGCGTCGACGGTCTCGGCGAGGGCGCCGGCGACGGCCGCGAGGCCGGCGGCCTCCGAGCGGTACGCCTGCGGGGCCCGCTTGAAGTACCACCGGGCCCCCACGACCAACAGGGGCACCGCGAGGAGAACCGCCGGAGCCAGCGGGGGAGCGGTGACGGCCAACCCACCGAGCAGCAGTGCCACCCAGACCGCACCGATCGCGAGCTGGGGAACCGCTTCACGCATCGCGCTGGAGAGACGGTCGATGTCGGTGGTGATGCGTGACAGCAGATCACCCGTCCCCGCCCGCTCCAGCACCCCGGGCGGCAGCCGCACGGCCCGGACGAGGAAGTCCTCCCGGAGGTCCGCGAGCATCCGCTCGCCGAGGACCGCACCGCGCAGCCGGACCTGTTGGATGAAGAGCGCCTGGACGAGGAGCGCGAGGGCGAAGAGCCCCACCGTCGGGCCGACCCGCAACTCCTGCAACGTGGCGCCGCCCTCGGAGAGCTGTTCGACCAGCGAACCGAGCAGATAGGGCCCGACCATCGAGGCGATCACCGCTATGGAATTCACCGTGACGAGGACCAGGAACGCCACGCGGTGCCGGCGAGCCAGCTCGCCGACGTAGGCACGTACGGTGCTGGGCCCGCCGACCGGCAAGGTGCTCGCCGTCGTCGGAGCAGCGGGGTCATGGCTGGGGGGCGCGACGCCGATCATGCCTTCTCCTCCATCTCGCGGGTGACCACGGCCCGGTACCGGGGTTCCCCGTCCAACAGCTCCCGGTGCGTGCCGACGGCCGCCACCGCACCCTCGTGCACCAGGGCCACCCGGTCGGCCCGGTCGAGCAGCAGCGGGGAGGAGGTGAACACCACCGTGGTGCGCCCGTCCCGCACCGTGCGGACACCGGCGGCGATCCGGGCCTCGGTGTGGGAGTCCACGGCCGAGGTCGGTTCGTCCAGCACGAGCACGTCCGGGTCGGTGATCAGCGAGCGCGCCAGAGCCAGCCGCTGGCGCTGCCCGCCCGAGAGGGAACGGCCGCGCTCGGTGATCCGCACGTCGAACGGGTCCGCCGTCTCGCCCGAACTCTGGGCCAGCGCGGTCATGACGTCCGCGCACTGGGCGGCCTCCAACGCCTGCTCGGCCGACACCTTCCCCGAGGCGGGGACGTCCATCAGGTCACGCAGGGTGCCGGAGAGCAGCACGGGCTCCTTGTCCTGCACCAGGACGACCGTGCGGGCCGCGCCGAGCGACAGGTCGTCCAATGCCGTGCCGCCCAGGAGCACGGACGGGCCCGGATCGTCGTCCGTGGCCACGTGCCCCCCGAGGCGCTCGGCGAGTTCGCCCGCGACGTCCGGGTCCCCGCACACCACGGCGGTGAGCCGTCCGGACGGGGCCAAGAGGCCAGTGGTCGGGTCGTACAGGTCGCCGGCCGGGAGGGAACCGTCCGCCGGCGCGACGCGCTGCTCGGCGGTCCCCCCGACGCCGACGGTGGACGGGGCGTCCGGACCGTCCCCGTCGGACCGGGGGCCACGGTCTGGCGCCTCCACGGCCCGCTCGAACGAGAGGACCCGTGCGGCGCGGACCGCCGCGGGCCGGGAGAAGGAGTACGCCATCGCGAACTCCTCGAAGTGCCGCAGAGGAAGGTTCAACAGCGTCACTGCGCTGTACACCGTCACCAGGGCTCCCACGGAGATGCTGCCGTCCTGGACGAGCAGCACCCCGCGCCACACCACGGCGACGAGGAGGACGCCCGGCAGGAAGACCTGGATAGCGGAGATCAGCGACCAGGTGCGGGCCGTGCGGACGGCGGCCCCGCGAACCGCCTGGGAGGCCGAGCGGTAGCGGCTGAGGAACTGTTCCTCGCCGCCGATGCCGCGCAGCACCCGCAGACCGGCGACCGTGTCGGAGGCCAACTCGGTGGCGTACCCCGCCTTGTCGCGCTGCGCATCGGCGTGGCGGGCGGCGACGGGCAGCAGCGGGAGGACGCCCAGCACCAGGACGGGGGCGCCCACCGCCACGATGACACCGAGCTCGGGCACGTAGACGACGAGGCCGACGCAGATGACCAGGACCGTCACGACTGCGGCGGCGAAGCGGGAGAGGACGTCGACGAACCAGCCGATCTTCTCGACGTCCGAGGTGGAGACGGCGACGACCTCGCCGGCGGCCACGCGTCGTGTCAGCGCGGCCCCGAGCAGGGCGGTCTTGCGGACCAACAACTGCTGGACCCGGGCCGCAGCGGTGATCCAGTTGCTCATGGCGACGCGGTGCAACATGGTGTCGCCGAGGGCGATGCTCAGCCCGAGCAGGGCGAGCGCCCCACCCGCGAGGGCCAGTTGGGTCCCCGAACGGTCGACGACTGCTTCGACGGCGAAACCAACGGCGAACGGTAAGCCGGCCACGGCCATCAGGTGGATCAACCCCCACATGAGGGCTTTGAGTTGGCCGCCTAACTGGTTCCGCCCGAGCCAGAAAAGGAACCGGGGGCCTGATCGCACGTCGGGCACACCGGGGTCGGCGTACGGGAGGTCTTGGATGTGCATGGTGTCCCAGGACTCGGATGTGGACAGAGGGTAGGTGGAGGGTGGAGAGGAGTCGTCCGAGTGGACGACGGACCTGAGCGTGTGCTGTCAGAACCGCGCGCGCGGTTTGGGAGCGACCAACCGTGAAAGCCTCACCCTCCTCCCCTCGGTCAAGCAAACGAATTGCCCAGGTCCGGCGAGGAACCGACGGGACCCCGCTGCGCACTTCGCACGACGGCCGCCAGCACTCGTCCACGCGGTGCGAACATGGGGCGCATGCCTACTGTCGCCGCGTCACGGCCCCTGACCTTCGCTGTGGTCTGGGCCACTCTCCTCACCCTGCTGGGCGCCTGCGGAACGAGTGGAGGCCCCCCGAGCGAGCGAGCAGGAAGTGACCAGGACGGCGTCTCTGCACCGGCCCGCCCCGAACCCCGCTCCGGTCCCCACCCGGCTCGCTTCGACAGGATACCCGGCGTCGGCGACCGGATCGGCAACCGCATTCCGGCCACAACACGGCAGGTCGTCGCGGTGTACGGAGATCACGCCGACTCCGCGAAATCGACCGTGGTGTTGTACACGAAACAGGCCACCGAATGGCGGGTGGCGCGCAGTTGGCCCGCGCACAACGGGAGGAAGGGGTGGACCCCCGACCACCGGGAGAACGACAAGCGCAGCCCGGTCGGCGTGTTCTCGCTGTCCGACGCGGGCGGGGTGCTGCCCGACCCGGGGAGCAAGCTCCCGTACGCGCACTCCGACGCCTTCCAGGCACCGCGCTACTGGGCCGAGCGCTACTGGAACGACTTCGACTACGTGATCGCCATCGACTACAACCGGGTGAAGGGCACCGCACCCAACGACCCGACCCGTCCGTTGGGTCGGTCCAAGGGCGGGAGCATCTGGTTCCACCTGGACCACGGCAGCGGGACGTCGGGGTGCGTGAGCCTGTCGAAGTCCGGCATGGAGTACCTGCTCCGTACCCTCGACCCCGATCTGCGACCCGTCGTCGTGATGGGGGACCGGGCGCAACTGGGCGCGTAGCCGCTGCCGACCGGCGGTTCGGTCGGCTCAGTCAGGCGGACCGGGCCGCGTGGCGCGTTCCAGCTCCCACACGACCGAGTGGTAGCGCTGACCCGTCGCATGGTCCATGCCGACCTCGCACATCCGGTTCGCCGAGAGGTGCGCGTCGAAGTCGCGCGCGGTCACCGTCGCGGCCTCCTTGCGGGTGGCGGACTCGGTGAGTTCCCGGTGCAGCATCCCCCGGTCGCCCGCGAAGGCGCAGCAACCGGCGTCCTCGGGCACCACCACCTCGTCGGCACACGCCTCCGCCACGGTACGGAGTGGGGCCTCGTCGCCCAGGTGCCGCATCGAGCAGGTCGGGTGGAGCACCGCCGAACCGACGGTGCGGTGGATCGTGAGGTGCGGGAGGAGCTCTTCGGCGGCCCACACGACGGAGTCGACGATCGTGAGCTCCCGGTGGAGCGCCCCGTTGGCGGGGGTCAGGTACGGCACGACCTCATGGGCGATGCCGAGCGTGCACGAGGAGGCGTCCACCACCAGCGGAAGCCGTCCGCCCTCCGTCCAGGCCCATGCCGCCTCGACGATCCGGTTCGCCATCACGGCGTTGCCGGACTCGTACCCCTTGGAGTGCCAGATGGTGGCGCAACAGGTTCCGGATACGTCGGAGGGAATCCACACCGGTCTGCCCGCACGGGAGGACACCGCGACCACGGCTTCGGGCAGCGACGGACTCCGCTGTCCGTCGGGCCCGCCGAAGATGCGGTTGACGCACGCGGGGTAGTACACGGCGGTGGCGCCGGCCCGGCTGGTGCGGGGCAAGGTACGGGGGGCCGCCCCCGGGATGCCGGGCAGCCATTCCGGAACGAGGTCGGGACGGACCGCTCTGCGCACCCCGCGCGTGACCGCGGTGAGCAGCCGGTCGCTGATGCGGTCCGCGGCCGCCACGGCGAGACGCGCGGACGCCTCGACCACCGCGAAGTGCCGGGCGGTGAACGCGGCCACGCGTTCTTCGCGAGGCGAGTGGCGTGCGTGCCGGAAGTCCTTCATCATCGCCCCGGTGTCGATGCCGACCGGGCACGCCAGCTTGCAGGTGGAGTCACCGGCGCAGGTGTCCACGGCGTCGTAGCCGTAGGCGTCCAGGAGCCTCTCCTCGACGGGGGAGCCCGCGGGCTGACGTGTCATCTCGCGGCGCAGCACGATGCGTTGCCGGGGCGTGGTCGTGACGTCCTGGCTGGGGCAGGTGGGCTCGCAGAAGCCGCACTCGATGCAGGGGTCGGCGATGAGCTCGACCTTGGGGATGGTCTTGAGACCCCGCAGATGGGCCCTCGGGTCGCGGTCGAGGACGATGCGGGGGGCCAGGACGCCGTCCGGATCGATCAACTGCTTGACGCGCCACATCAACCCGGTCGCCCGCTCGCCCCATTCGATTTCCAAGAAGGGCGTGATGTTGCGACCGGTGGCGTGTTCGGCCTTGAGGGAACCGTCGAAGCGCTCCACGGTGAGTCGGCAGAACTCGTCCATGAAGGCGGCGTACCGCTCCACGTCACCGGGGTCTCCCGCGTCGAAGGCGAGCAGGAAGTGCAGGTTTCCGTGGGCTGCGTGGCCCGCGACGGCGGCATCGAAGCCGTGCCGGGTCTGGAGTTCGAGCAGGGACTCGCACGCTTCGGCGAGCCTCGACGGGGGTACGGCGAAGTCCTCCGTGATCAGGGTCGTACCGGAGGGGCGCGAACCCCCGACCGCGGTGACGAATGCCTTGCGGGCCTTCCAGTACCCGCCGATGGTCTTCGGGTCGCGGGTGAAGTCGTTGGTGACCGAGGCGACGGGCCGTACCAGGTCCAGTGTGGTCAGCACCGCCCGCGCGGCCCTTTCGTACGCCTCCTGGGCCGTGGTGTCCGGAGCCCGGAACTCGACGAGGAGCGCCGTGGTGTCGCGGGGCAGCGTCGCCCAGTCGGCGGGCACGCCCTCCACGCTCACCGACGCCCTCAGGGTGTTCCCGTCCATCAGTTCCACGGCCAGTGCACCGGCCTCGTTGAACGAGGGCACCGCGGCCGCCGCTGCCGGCAGGGACGGGAAGAACAGCAGCGCCGTCGTGACGTGTCGGTCCAAGGGCAAGGTGTCGAAGACGACTTCCGAGATGAACCCGAAGGTCCCTTCGGAACCCACCATCAGCCCGCGCATGATCTCCACCGGCGTTGACCCGTCGAGGAAGGCGTCGAGGCGATAGCCGTTGGTGTTCTTGATCTCGTACTTGGCGCGGATCCGTGCGACCAGTTCCGGATCGGCCTCGATCTCCGCCTTGAGGCCCAACAACCCTTCGCACAGGGCCGGTTCCGCCAGGGCGAGCAGTGCGTCCGCTTCCGGGTCGGCGGTGTCCACGACGGTGCCCGAGGGGAGGACGAAGGTGAGGGAGGCCAGGGTGCGGTAGGAGTTCCGGGTGGTTCCGGCCGTCATTCCCGAGGCGTTGTTGGCGACCACGCCCCCGAGGGTGCAGGCGATGGCGCTGGCCGGGTCGGGGCCCAGGACCCTGCCGTACCGGGAGAGCGTGGCATTGGCCCGGACGACCGTGGTCCCCGGCCCGATGCGTGCCCGGGCCCCGTCGTCGAGGACCTCGATGCCGGCCCAGTGCCTGCGCACGTCGACGAGGATGTCCTCGCCCTGTGCCTGGCCGTTGAGCGAGGTGCCCGCAGCGCGGAAGACCACCTCCCGGCCCCTCCCGTGCGCGTAGGAGAGAACGGCTGAGACGTCGTCAAGGTCCTGCGCGACGACGACGACCCGCGGCAGGAAGCGGTACGGGCTGGCGTCGGACGCGTAGCGCACCAGGTCCGACACCTTCGTGAGTACCTTGTCCGCGCCGAGGAGGGCGACGAGCTCGCCGCGCAGCGGTTCGGGCGTGCCGTCGGCGAGTTCGGCGCCCACCCGGTCGGGGGCGGGGGCGGCCGGGCGGGAAACGGGGCGCAGGATGTCCGGGTCCGGCTCCAGAAGGGGCATGTGGTCCTCCTCGTTCCTTGTGCGCGCTCGTGCCCACTCGAAGACGCCCGAGCTGACCGCCGCGCACCGGGGCTCCCTCCATGATCGCCCCAGGTGCGCTGGGCACACCCCGCGACGCCCACCGGAGCCCTTGCCGCCGGAGTCGCCACGCGATGCCCGGCCCTGCTGCGCCCGGTCACGGTCGGTGGGGAGACCTAACGGGATTCGGGACTCCGATCCGATGTCAGGTCCGGGCCGTCGATCAGTGCCATCAGCAGCGCGCCGAGGACGTCGCGCTGGCCGGCGGTCAGTGGGGCGAGGATCTCCTCCGCCGCGGCGCGGCGCACGGACCGGAGCTCGTCCAGGGTCCGTCGTCCGGTGTCGGTGATCTCGATCCGGATCACCCGTCGGTTCGTCGGATCGGGCGCCCGACGCACCTGGTCCGCGGCCTCCAGCCCGTCGACCAGTGTGGTGACGGCCCGGGGGACGACCTCCAGACGCTCGGCGAGATCCGCCATGCGGGGCGGCGAGCCGTACAAGGAGAGCGTCCTGAGCAGGCGGGACTGGGCGGGGGTGATGCCGAGCCCGCGGGTCTCCAGGTGCCGCTTCTGGATGCGGTGCACACGACGGGTGAGTCGTAGCAACTGCTCGGCGAGGATGCCGTCAGCGTCCGGGGTGTTCATGTCGGAACAGTATCAGGACCTATGTCATTGTGAGCGTAGGTAACTATGAGCTATGCTCGCTGAAGCGGCTTCGGATCGCCGTGCCGGGCACCCTCCCGGCCCGGTCGTTCCTGCGCCTGAACAAGAGACGCCGCCCCCCATCCGTCCCTCCCTGGAGGAGGCCCGTGCCCGCCGAAGTGAACTCCCGGACGACCGCCCCCTCCGCACCGGAGGGGGCGAGGCAACTGCGCCGCATCCTGCGACTCTTCCGTCCCTACACCGGCAAGCTGCTCATGGTCGGTCTGCTCGTCGCCGCCGCCTCGGTGGCCTCGGTGGTGACGCCCTTCCTGCTGAAGGCGATCGTGGACACCGCGATCCCGGAGGGCCGTACGGTCCTGCTGAGTCTGCTGGCGCTCGGCATGGTCCTCAGCGCCGTGGTGACGAGTGTGCTCGGTGTCCTCCAGGTCCTGATCTCCACCACCGTCGGACAACGCGTGATGCACGACCTCCGCACCGCGGTGTACGCGCGACTCCAGAGCATGTCCCTGGCCTTCTTCACGAGGACCAGGACCGGAGAGGTCCAGTCCCGCCTCGCCAACGACATCGGCGGCATGCAGGCGACGGTGACCTCCACGGCCACGTCCCTGGTCTCCAACCTCACCGCCGTCGTCGCCACGATCGTCGCGATGCTGGCGCTCGACTGGCGGCTCACCGTGGTCTCCCTGCTCCTGCTGCCCGTCTTCGCCTGGATCAGTCGCCGCGTGGGTCGGGAGCGCAAGCGGATCACCACCCAGAGACAGAAGCAGATGGCCGTCATGGCCGCCACCGTCACCGAGTCGCTCTCCGTCAGCGGCATCCTCCTCGGCCGCACCATGGGGCGGGCCGACTCCCTCACGGACTCCTTCGCGAAGGAGTCCGAGCGACTGGTCGACCTCGAAGTGCGCTCCAGCACGGCGGGACGCTGGCGCATGGCCGTCATCACCATCGTCATGTCGGCCATGCCCGCCGTCCTGTACTGGTCCGCGGGAATGACCTCCGCGTCCGGCGGGCCCGCCGTCTCCCTCGGCACCCTCGTCGCCTTCGTCTCGCTCCAGCAGGGGCTCTTCCGCCCCGCGGTCAGCCTGCTGTCCACCGGGGTGGACGTACAGGCGTCACTCGCGCTGTTCCAACGCATCTTCGAGTACCTGGACCTTCCCGCCGACATCACCGAATCCGCCGAACCCGTCCAGCTGGACCACGTCAAGGGCGAAGTCGCCTTCGAGCAGGTCGGATTCCGTTACGACGACCGGAGCCGAGCGGTGCTCGACGGGATCGACCTCACCGTCCCGGCCGGTGGCAGCCTCGCGGTCGTCGGGGCGACCGGGGCGGGGAAGTCGACCCTCGGCCACCTGGTGCCGCGTCTCTACGACGTGACCGCGGGCCGCGTGACCATCGACGGGGTCGATGTGCGGGACGTGGACTTCGGCACCCTGGCGCGCACTGTCGGCGTGGTGTCCCAGGAGACCTACCTGTTCCACGCGACCATCGCCGAGAACCTGCGGTTCGCCCGCCCCGAAGCCACCGACGCGGAACTGGTCGCAGCGGCTCGCTCGGCTCAGATACACGACCACATAGCCTCGCTTCCCGAGGGCTACGACACGGTGGTGGGGGAGCGCGGGTACCGGTTCTCGGGGGGCGAGAAGCAGCGGCTCGCCATCGCCCGCACCATCCTGCGCAACCCGCCGGTGCTGGTCCTGGACGAAGCGACGAGCGCCCTCGACACCCACACCGAATCCGCCGTACAGGCGGCCCTGGACGCCGTGTCCGAGGGGCGCACCACCATCACCATCGCCCACCGGCTCTCCACCATCAGGGGCGCCGACCACATCGTGGTTCTCGACGAGGGACGGATCGTGGAGCGCGGCACCCACCAGGAACTGCTCGCACGGGAGGGCCGTTACGCCGCGCTGGTGCATCAAGACGCCGAACTGGAGCCCGCAAGATAACCATATGCGCGGTTCGTCGACCTCGTCGGGTTACCGTGCCGCCATGCAGACCGAGACTCCGCGTCGTCGCCCGATCCGCCTCACGCGCCGCGGCCGGATCGCCCTGGTCGCTGCCGGAGCGGTCGTGGTCGGCACCTCGATCGCCGTCCCCGTGGCCCTGTCCGGAGGGCAGCCCGCCGAACCCCGTTCCCTGACCGTGCCGGAGGGCTGGCGCGCCGACCAGGTGTACACGGCGGTCGACAAGGCACTCGCCCTCCGGGCCGGGACCACGAGGAAGGAGGTGCCCACCATGCGTCTGGCGCTCCCCGCCGACGCGCGGGGGAACCCCGAGGGCTATCTGCTCCCGGCCACCTATCCGGTCACCGGCGAGACGACACCCCGCTCACTGCTGTCGTCGATGGTGACCAACGCCAACAAGAGGTTCCGCGCCAGCCCGGTCGCCGCCGGTGCCAGTGGCGCCGGCACGCTGAACCTGTATCAAACGGTGACGATCGCGAGCATCGTCCAGGCCGAAGCCGACAACAGGACCGACATGGGCAAGGTCGCACGAGTGATCCACAACCGGCTGGACCAGGGGATGCCCCTCCAGATGGACTCCACGATCAACTACGTGCTCAACCGCAGCACATCGAACAGCGGCAACAACGACGACGCCCGGGTCGACACCCCCTACAACACCTACACCCGCACCGGCCTGCCCCCCACCCCCATCGCCAGCCCAGGCGACGAAGCCCTGCGCGCGGCAGTCGCTCCGCCACCGGGCGACTGGCTGTACTTCGTCACCGTGAAACCCGGCGACACGCGCTTCACCGTGGAGTACGAGGACCACCAGCGCAACGTGACCGAGTTCAACCAGAACCGAAGCCCGGACACCCGCTCGCCCTCACCCACCCCATGACGGGAACAGCCCCCTGACCCGGCCCCTGCACGGCCAGTGGCTCACACCGACACCAACGAGTCCGACAGCAACCGTCGGATGTCGCGCACCGCGGCGCGTCCCGCCCGGTTCGCTCCGATCGTGCTCGCCGACGGCCCGTAACCCACCAGGTGGACCCGGGGGTCGGCGACCGCCCGCGTTCCCTCCAACTGGATGCCGCCGCCGGGCCCGCGCAGTCGCAGCGGGGCCAGATGGTCGGTCACGGGACGAAAGCCCGTGGCCCAGAGGATGACGTCGACCTCGATGCTCCGTCCGTCCTCCCAGACCACCCCCTCCGGCGTGATCCGGTCAAACATCGGCAGCCGCTCCAGCACCCCACTGGCACGCGCAGCCTTGACCGCGTCCGTGAGCGGGAGACCGGTCACCGACACCACGCTCCGTGGCGGCAGCCCCGCCCGTACCCGCTCCTCGACCAATGCCACCGCGGACCGTCCCGCCTCGGCGTCGAACGGTTCCTCGACGAACACCGGAGGCCGTCGCGTCACCCAGTACGTCTCGGCGGCGTACGGAGCCAGCTCCATCAGGTGCTGCGTTCCCGAAGCCCCACCGCCGACCACCAGCACGCGCCGACCGGCGAACCCGTCCGGCCCCCGGTACTGCGCGGTGTGCAGCTGCTCGCCCCGGAAGGTCTCCTGCCCCGGGTACCGTGGCCAGAAGGGCCGGTCCCACGTGCCGGTCGCGTTGATCAGAGCACGGGTGGCCCACCGCCCCGACGTGCTCTCGACCACCAGTCTGCCGTCCTCCCCCTCCCGGACTGCGCTCACGTCAACGGGACGGTGAACCCGCAGGTCGAAGGCGCGCTCGTACGCCGTGAAGTACGCGCCGATCACCTCCGAGGACGGTCGGTCGGGGTCGGCGCCGGTCAGCTCCATGCCGGGCAGCGCGTGCATGCCGTGCACCCTGCCGTACGTCAGCGTCGGCCACCGGAACTGCCAGGCCCCGCCCGGCCCGGGCGAGTGGTCGAGCACCACGAAGTCGTCGTCCGGTACGAAGCCGGTGCGCCGCAGATGGTAGGCGCTGGACAACCCTGCTTGCCCGGCGCCTATGACCACGACGTCCACCTGCGGAAGGGTGGCGTCCTCGGCGCTGCTCAGGTCCCCGATATCGTTCACGCTTCTACTAACCAGCTTGGTGGGTCGGAGCTTCCCCCCGGCCAAGTTCCCGACCGTGACGTCGGACACCACGGGAGCCCGAAATGCCCACCGCAGGCCCGGTACGCCCCGCTGAAGGACGGCCGCGCCCGCGAGGACCCGCGCCCGGTCGGCCACGGTTCCCCCGTCCGCGCCCGTCCGGATGGGAGCGGTGATCCCACGGTCCGGACGCCTCCTGGGTCAGCATGGAACCATGTCCCACACCTTCACCACTTGCGTACTCGACGTCACCACCGGTTCCGGCGAAACGGTCATGGACCTCACCGAGAACTGCACGTCCTTCCTGAGGGACGTCGCGGTGGGCCGGGACGGCCTGCTCAACGTCTTCGTCCCACACGCCACGGCGGGCGTCGCCGTGATCGAGACCGGCTCGGGCAGCGATGACGACCTGCTGGCCACCCTGCATCAACTACTCCCGGCGGACGACCGCTGGCAGCACCGACACGGCAGCCCCGGACACGGACGCGACCACGTCCTCCCGGGGCTCGTGGCCCCGCACGCGACCCTGCCGGTCGTCGCCGGGGAACTCGCCCTGGGTACCTGGCAGTCGGTCTGTTTGGTGGATACCAACCGCGACAACCCGCGCCGTCAGGTCCGGCTGAGCTTCCTGGGCTGATCGAGTTCCGTACTCCGCGCATGCGCATGCGCGGGGTGCCGAGCTGTTCGGCGATCCGCGAGACGCTGTGTATCTCGTTGAGGCGGGCTCGCCCACTACCGCTGCCGTTCCACCGGACCGGCCGACCTGGCCCCGCTGACCGACCTCTCCCGCCGGCCCGGCCGGTCCGACTGGAGGCGCCGCCACCAGGCGTTCTCGCCGAAGACGGTGATCAGGTCCGGCGGCGTCGGTAGTACGCATACGTGAGAGCCAGAAGCAGCGGGCCCCACAGGTTGAACAGCCCGCTCATCGCCATCGCGAGTACATCCCAGCCCTCGTCGTACGGCCAGGCGGCCGTGCCGCCGGTAGCGGCTTCGTACAACCAGTGGATGCCGAGCGCGGTGAAGAAGAGGCCGCCCAGGGTTGCGGGGATGATCGCGGCGGCCGGCGGGACGCGTCGCCCGCCCAGCTTCGGCACCCAGTGCGGAACGACCTCGCCCCAGCGACGGACCAGTCCGAAGCTGAGCAGCGCGAGGATCTCGGTGAGGATCGTCAGTCCGAAGACGTAAGGGGCGTTGTACCAGGCAGGGGGCAGGGGCTCGCCGCCCATTCCGTACCCGAAGGCGAACGGCAGCCGCCAGATGCCGACGGGCAGCACCACGAGCGGGATGGCATGCGCGACGCGCTCCGCCCAGGCGGGCACGCTGTGCAGTGCGGGGCCCGTCGCTTCGGTTTCCAGGTGGGGGCGGCTTGTCGTCGTCATGCGTCCACCCTGCTACGAGGCATGATGGCGCGGATCAACTCGGAGGCTGGCCTTGTCACGCCCGCCTCCGCCCCGCGGCGGAGCAAGGTCAGCCTCCGAGATGATGAGGGCGCGGTGCGCCGGCGCCCGCGCCGCTGGACGGAAGCGGGGCTCGTGGGCGGGTCAGTGCATCAGCAGGAGCCGTGTGTTCGGCACGAGTTTGCGGTTCACGCTGGTGCTCTGCACGAAGATGGTGAAGTCGTCGTTGTGGTCCGGCTTGATACGGACCTCCACATCCGCAGGCCGAGCAGGGCTCGGGCCTCGGGCCCCGCGTACACCCGGTCCGTCGTCTTCTCCAGCACCGCGATCTGCTTCCGGGCTTGGATCTTCTCCGTCTTGCTCAACTGGTAGAAAGCACCACCGGTACGGTAGGCGTGCCCGGATTCGACGACCCCGTTCCGGATCGCCGTGTCACGGTCCACCGGGATCAGCACAAACGCCGACGGGTCCACCGGGGTGAGGCCGGCCGCCTGGATGGTGTCCTTGTTGACCGCCTCCGTACCCGTGGAGAACACCGCCCGCGATCCCCGGATGCCCTTGGTACGGCCCACCATGAACTTCTCGGTGGCCTCCCGGATGACCTGGCCGGCCTCCTCCAGCCCCTGCGTGGTCGTCGCGTCCCAGACGGCTATGTTGTCCTTCGGGAAACCGCACTGCATCGCCTCGCGCTTGCCCACTTGGTCCGGCACCAGGACGGCCAGCGTCCAGTTGTCGTTCTGCGCCTCGATCATCTCCGTCACCGCCTGGACCAGCTCCTGGGGATTCCCGCTGGGGGCATCAGGGCAGCGATGACTCGCGTTCTCCTGCCCGTCGGTGAGCACGAACGTCAGGAAGCTGTGGTCGCCGTACAACTGAGCCGTCTGTGCCAGCTCCCGCTGCGACTTCAGCGCCGCCGCCAGTAGGGCCGTCATGCCACCGGCCCGGTACAGCTGCTTCAGCGACGGCATCCGCAACACGTCCTTGTCGTAGATGACGCACTCCACCTCGTCGGCGAAGACGTACACCGTGACACGGGTCTCCTGGTCCAGTTCCCTCGATCGGCGCGCGAGATACGTGATCTGCTGGTCGGCCACTTCGACGACCTTGCGGCTCAGGTGCGACATCGACGAACTGGCATCCAGCACAAGAGCGACGTGATTGATGTAGTTCTGGCTTCCGGACACGGACAGCTCCCCCTCGTGACGAGTCGATGCTCCGTACCGTCTCACCCACCACTGACAATCGATTCCGGCTCCCGGACCGGACGGCGAGCCCACCCTTCCCGGCCCGGACACGAGGTCGTCCGGGTCGAAACGGTTCGTGAGCTGGGTCGCCGACTACCACCGGATGACCGGCCCGCCACGCGGGAGACCTCGCGCGGTACGCGCCGAAACGGCGCCGACCCCCTGGCAGCGGACGAGCCGGAACGACGTCCGCGACCGTCCGGCGCGGTGGGTGGCTCCCGGCGCGATCACCCTCGCCGGGCTGACCGGGCCCGCGGGGTGTTCCCGCTCGAACGAGCGGTGAAAGCCCGTCGGCCCGGGACGGTAGTACGGTGGCGGTACCGAGCGCACCTCGCACGCCGTCATCCGTTTCGGCGTCGCCCTCGGGTCACGGCCAATGCCGGAGCGCATCGCGCCCGGTCGGAAATGAGCCGCCCCACATGAGTCCGATGAGCCTCGGAGTACTCGCTTCCTCCCGCAAGGAGAACGAGTTCCGGTTGCCGCTGCACCCCCGCCACCTCGACCGGATCGCCCCGGACGTACGCGAAAAGATCTTCCTGGAAGAGGGCTACGGCCAACGGTTCGGCATCGCCGATGACGCGCTGCGCCCACTCGTGGCCGGCCTGCGCTCCCGCGCGGAACTCCAGGCCGAGTGCGACGTCCTGTTGCTGCCGAAGCCGATGCACGACGACGTCGCCGAACTGCGCGAGGGCCAGGTGCTGTGGGGGTGGCCCCACTGCGTGCAGGACGAGAAGATGACCCAGATCGCCATCGACCGACGGCTGACGCTGATCGCTTGGGAAGCCATGAACCACTGGACCTCCGCCGGCGCGTCCAGTGTCCATGTGTTCCACAAGAACAACGAACTCGCCGGCTACTGCTCGGTGCTGCACGCCCTCCAACTCGGTGGGCTGACGGGCAGCTACGGACGCCGTCTGCGCGCCGTGGTCATCAGCTTCGGCGCCACGGCGCGCGGTGCGGTCACGGGCCTGGGCGCCATGGGGGTTTCCGACGTCACGGTACTCACCCGGCGCGCCGCCGCGGCGGTGGCCTCACCGATGCCCTCGGTCGTGATGGGCCACTTCGAGGAACAGGACGACGATCCGTCCCGCCTGGACGTGGTCACCGAGACTGGTTCCGTACCGATGGCGGAGTACCTGGCCGGGTTCGACATCATCGTCAACTGCGTCCTGCAGGACACCGACGCGCCGCTCACGTTCATCACCGACGAGGACCTTCCCCACTTCCGGCCGGGAACCTTCTTCGTCGACGTCGCCTGCGACGAGGGCATGGGCTTCACCTGGGCCCGCCCGACGACCTTCGACGAACCCGTGTTCGGAGTGGGGCAGGGCTGCCACTACTACGGGGTGGACCACAGCCCGTCGCACCTGTGGAACTCCGCGACCTGGGAGATCAGCGAGGCCCTCCTACCGTACCTGCGCACGGTCATGAGCGGTCCCGAGGCATGGGACGCCGACGTCACGATCGGAAGGGCCATCGAGATCCGCGACGGTGTCGTCCGAAACCCCAAGATCCTCTCCTTCCAGCACCGGTCAGCCGCCTACCCGCACGCTTCCGAGCCCCCGTTGACCCGGTTGAGCAGCGCCGTGCCGAGGTGACGGGGCTGCCCACTCCTGTGAACTGAGCCCGCCCCGGGCGTTCCGCCGCCCGCCTCCGGACCCGGCGACGCCAGCGGCGTCGTGATGCCGTCCGTGCACGGGAGGTCGGATCGTCGCCCCGGTCCGAGCGGGACGGTCGGTCCGGTCCCGCCCGGCCCGACGGGCGGGACCGGACCGCCTCACACGGACGGCTGTTCCCGAGAGGTCGGCGAGCTGTCGAGGGGGCGCAGGAAGCGGCGCTCGTAGCGACGGATGCACTTCGTCCGACGGGCCAGTTCGAATGCGGCCTGGCACGCGGGGTCGGTGGCGCTGTCCGCCCGATACCGCTCGTACTGCGCGAAGTCGGGGAACGAGAAGAGGGCGTAGGCGATGTCGCTGTCACCCTCGCTCGGCAGGAAGTAGCCGTGATGGGTGCCGCCGAAGCGGTTGACGAGGCCGACCCACCGGCGTCCGTACTCCTCGAAGTCCTCGATCCGGTCGGGGTCGATCTCGTACTTCAGATGAATCGTGATCATGCGTGCTCTTCTTCCCTGCTCCTGTTGTCGGGTCTCCGAACGCCGGGACCAGTAGCCCTCGAAGGTCGGGCATCGCGATCCGGAGCTTACGAGCGCCGGGGAGGCGGAGGACATCCCGCCGCACGGGGAGGGAACGTGTCCCCTCAGGCAGCACGACGGAGCCCCCGAGGGCTCCGCAGCCGTCCTGCCGTCGCCCGCGTCGTGACCCCCCCGGGGGGCTCTCCGCTGCGGGCAAGGTGACGGCAGGACGACGCCTCGGCTCCCGGGCGCATGGTCGGACAGTTGCTTCGACCCGCCACGCCTCAGGCGGGCAATGACCCGCGGGGACGGTCGCGGCAGCCGGTCTTCAACGAGCTGCGAGTCAAAGCGTCTTGCTCAGACGGTCGGCGAGCAGGGCGGCGAAGCGCGCCGGGTCGGTCAGGTCCCCGCCCTCCGCAAGCAGGGCAGTGCCGTACAGCAGCTCGGCCGTCTCGGAGAGAGCCGGGTCGTCGGAGCGCTCGTCGTGGGCCGTACGCAGACCACTGATCAGCGGGTGCTGCGGATTGAGCTCAAGGATGCGCTTGACCGGCGAAAGCCCCTGGCCCATCGCCTTGTACATCTTCTCCAGCGCTGGGGTGAGCCCCTCGGTGTCGCTGACCAAGCATGCCGGGGAACTGGTGAGCCGGGTCGTCAGGCGTACGTCCTTGACGTCGTCGAGCGTCTCGTTGAGCCAGGTCAGCACCGCTGCGTAGGCATCGACCTGTTCGGGGGACGGTTCCTCATCGGAAGGAAGGTCGAGCACGCCCCTGGTGACGGACCGGAACTCCGTGTCCCGGTAGTCCGGCACCGACTCGGCCCAGATCTCGTCCACCTGGTCCGTGAGGAGGAGGACCTCGTACCCCTTGGCCCGGAAGGCCTCCAGGTGCGGGGAGTTCTCCACCTGTGCGCGGCTTTGACCGGTCATGAAGTAGATCTTGTCCTGGCCCTCCGGCATCCGTGCGAGGTAGTCGGCAAGGGTGGTGGGCTCGTCGCCGGCGGTGGAGGTGAAGGAGGCGAGGTCGAGGATCGCCTGGTGGTCCTCGGAGGCGTCGAGGAGTCCCTCCTTGACGACGGGCCCGAACTCACGCCAGAACGTGCGGTACTTCTCGGCGTCCTTGCTCATCAGGTCCTTGACGGAGGCCAAGACCTTCTTCGCCAGCCGACGCCGGATGAGCTGGATGTGGCGGTCCTGCTGGAGGATCTCGCGGGAGATGTTCAGCGACAGATCGGCGGCGTCGACGACGCCCTTGACGAAACGCAGGTGGTGCGGGAGGAGTTCGCGGCTGTTGTCCAGTATGAAGACGCGCTTGACGTACAGCTGTAGGCCGTGGCGGGTGTCGCGCTGGTAGAGGTCGTGCGGGGCTCGCGAGGGAAGGAACAGCAGGGCCTCGTACTCGAAGGTGCCCTCCGCCCGCATCTGGATGATGTCGAGCGGATCGGTCCAGTCGTGGCTGATGTGCCGGTAGAACTCCTGGTACTCCTCGTCGCTCACCTCCGCGCGCGGACGGGCCCAGAGCGCCTTCATGGAGTTGAGGGTCTCGTCCCCGAGCCGGACGGGGAAGGAGATGAAGTCCGAGTACCGCTTGACGATCTCCCGGATCTTTCGTTCGTCGGTGTAGTCGTAGAGTGCGTCCTCCTCGTCGGCGGGCCGCAAGTGCACGCAGACCGAGGTGCCTTCCGGAGCGTTCTCCACGGTTTCGACGGTGTACGTACCGTCGCCGGTGGACTCCCACCGCACTCCCGTTGCCTGACCGGCCTTGCGGGTGAGCAGTGTGGTCCGGTCGGCGACCATGAACACGGAGTAGAAGCCGACCCCGAACTGGCCGATCAGTTCGGCGGACTCCTTGTTCTCCTTCAGACGGCGCAGCGTCTCGGCGGTGCCGGACCTGGCGATGGTGCCGATCAACTCCACCAGTTCTTCGCGGGACATGCCGATGCCGTTGTCCCGCACGGTCAGCGTGCGGGCCTCCGTGTCGGTCTCGATCTCGATGTGCAGATCGTCCGTCCTGAGCGCCTCGTCCTTGAGGCCGGCCAGGCGTCGTTTGTCCAAGGCGTCGGAGGCGTTGGAGACGAGCTCCCGCAGGAAGATGTCCTTGTTCGAGTAGATCGAATGAACCATCAGCTCCAGCAACTGCCGTGCTTCCGCCTGGAACTCCAGCGTCTCGGTGCTCATCGTTTCCCTTCTGTTCGGTTGGCCTGAGGACGGCCCTACCCTTCCAGAGGCCACGATAGGTGTGCACATGTAGGTACGCGGCTCGTACGGGGCGAGTTCGGGCTGTTTCGCGAGCACCGATGACGTGATGTGCTCCAGGGCACTGAAGATCGTTTCCCGTACAGGGTGCGCCTTCTCCAGCAGGCGCGATCCAGCGGGACGCCCCGGGCCGGGTCGTCCTCGGAGAGCGGGCAGCGGGCCTGCCGGGACCTCGGCCCCGGCGGGCCTTGCTGAGCTGGGCCGAAGCCGACGTACCGCCTCATTCGGGCGGACCGGAGTGCCTCGCAAGAGATCCAGTACGCTGACGATTGCCTCACGGAGGTCAGCGGAGTCGAGCGTCGCGACCGGGACGACTCGGAGCGGTTGACCGGTCCGTCCGCTCACGGGTCGACGGCCCCGCTGACGGTTTCCGTCCGGGCACAACGGATCCGCTGTACCGCACGTGTCGCTGACGACTCCGCCCATGACCTCGTGCATGGAGACATCAGATGCCATGCGTACCCACTTGGAGGAGGCGAAGGTGTTCGGACGGGGCACGTGGTTGATCGCGGGTGCCATGACCTTGGCCTGCATGGTGCTCGTCGGCCCCAGCGCACCGAGTGCTGCCCTCTTCGCGAGGTCGCTGCCCGCCGAAGCGGTGCGGGACGTCGTACCGAACCGGGTCATGACGTGGAACCTCTGCAACCCTTGCAAAGAAGGCAACGTCGACCGGGCGGCGGACATCGCCACCTACGCACCCCAGGTCATCGGCCTGCAAGAAGCGTGCGTGCGTGACGTCGAAAGGATCCGGGACTACCTGGAAGGCGTGTACGGGCTGGTCTACCACGTCGAGTACGGAGCGGTCCTCGAACATCGAGGCCGCTGCGGGGGAATGCCGTGGAATCCGGGGGGCTTCGGCCAGGCGATCCTCTCGGCGGCGCCGATGACGGACCGCGTGAAGACGGAGTATCCGGACGGCGGTTCCGAAGACCGTGGCTACCTGGCCGTCACCACCGAGGTGGGCGGCAAACCCGTTCGGGTCTTCAACACCCACCTCGCCCAACGACGCCAAGAATCAGTCCGGGCGCACCAGGTCGAGGTACTCGCCGAGGACGTCGCCCGGCATGAGCGGGCGATCGTGCTCGGCGACTTCAACGCCGTGCCGGACGCCCCCGAACTCGCCGACATGTGGGCACTGGCCGCGGACGTGGACCCCGAGTGCCGCCCCTCGCTCGTCGGTGCGTGCAAGCCGACCACCGACTGGCAGAGCAAGTTCGACTACGTCTTCCTGCGGGGCATCACCCCGCGCGAACACGGCGTGCATCCCACCACGATCTCGGACCACCACCTGGTGCACACGGACCTGGCCCCGAGCTAGCCCCCTCACGCAAGGGGGAGGGTCGGGGCCGCTGGGTGCGGCCGAAGTCGGATGAGGCAGGGTGAACGGCATGGTGACCTCGGCCATCCCGTCAGCAGGCACATCGGTACGCGCAGCCTCCTCGGACCTCCTGGATCCTGCTGCGCTGTCCGTCTCGCTCCCACTGAGGGGCAGCCCGGCACTGCTGTTCTACCGGCCGGACGAGGGCTACGGCATCCGCATCCTGGTGGCCGATGGTGAACGCGTGAACATGCTGCTGGAACCCCGACCCCACGCCCCCCTTCGTCACACCCCCGCAGCCTGGTGCTTCGTCGAGAAAGAACCGTGGCCGCCGCCCCAACGAAGCGGGGCGGCGGCCACGGCCGTTGCCTTTCCGGACGCCTGACCAGGAACCTGTGTGCGTGCGGCCCGGACCGTACAGGCGACTTACGCGGCCTTGGACAGGGCCGACCTGTCCATCCGGGACACGGGCCGGTCGTGCGTCGAGGGCGCGGTCGCCACCCGTTGTCCACCGTGGCGCGGCCACAGGAGGAGTGCGCCGACGGCGCCCGCTCCGGCGAGGGCGGCGAGGACGGACCAGGCGAGGGCGAAGCCGGAGTTCGTACCGAGCCATCCCGCGATGGGGTAGGTGATCAGCCAGGCCAGGTGCGACAGGGAGAACTGGGCCGCGAAGACCTCGGGGATCGCGTTCGGTTGCACGGAAGCGCGCAGGACGTTACCGGTCGGTGTGATGACCAGCGCCATGCCGATGCCGATCACGGTCCAGACGATCGCCGTACCGGTCCATGTGGCCAGGCCGGCCGTGGTGAGGACCACCGCGGCGATCGTGCCGCCGACGAGCACTCCGGCACCGGTCACCATGACGCTGCGGGCGGTGATCCTGCGGAGGACACGGGGGAGCACGAGGGCGGCCAGGAGGGTTCCACTGCCGGAGGCGGCGAGTGTCCATGCGACGTCCGACTGCGAGCCGCCGAGCTCGTCACGGACGTAGTTGACGGTGTTGACGACCACGATCGACCCTGCCGCCGCGACCACGAGGTTGAGCGCCATGACGCCGCGCAGTTGCGGTGTCCGGAAGAAGGTCCTGATCCCGGCCGCCACCTTGTCCCGTACCCGGGTGTGGGCACTGGGGCGGGCTTCGGGGATGCGGGTCGGCAGGATGAGCAGGGCGGAGACGAGGAATCCGACGGAGGTGCCGAGGAACAACCAGTTGAAGCTCATGAACGCCAGGGCGACCGCTGCCAGAACGGGGCTGAGCAGGCTCTCCATGGTGGAGGCGACCTGGGACGCCGACAGGGCGCGGGTGTAGTCGGACTCGTCGGTGACGATGTCGGGGATCACGGCCTGGAACGTCGGGGTGAACGCTGCGGAAGCGGCCTGGAGCAGACCGATCAGGACGTAGATGTGCCAGATCTCGGTGACGAGCGGCAGCGCCAGGACCACCGCGGCGCGCACCACGTCGAGGAGGATGAGGAGGGTTCTTCTGGGGAAGCGGTCGACGTATGCGGCGGCGAGGGGGGCTATGACCACGTACATGACCATCTTGACGGTCAACGCGGTGCCCAGGACCATGCCGGCGCGCGGGCCGGCGAGCTCGTAGGCGAGCAGTCCGAGGGCCACTGTTGCCAGCCCGGTACCGAACAGGGCGATGATCTGGGCACTGAACAGGTGGCGGTAGTCGCGGATGGCGAACAGTCGCATGGCGTGTCCTTCCGTGTCCATGCGGTGGGGCACGGTCTCGGGGCGGAGGCCGTGCCCCACGGTGGGAGGCCGGGGTGTCCCTACACATCGGTGCCGCTCTCCGGTGTGAGGCCCGCGAGCAGGTTGAAGGCGCCGGTGAGGACGTTGAGGGCGACGACGCCGACGACGTCGGCTATCGCGCGGTCGCTGTAGCCGTGCTCACGCAACGCGATGATCTGCTCGTCGGTGATCGACGTCGGGGCGCGGTAGATCTGGAGGGCGAGGGCGATGATCGCCGCGATCGCGGGATCAGCCGAGGTGCCGGCGCGGGCGCGCTCGATCTCCTCCTCGTTCACCCCGCGTGCGCGGGCAGCGCTCACGTGCGCGTCGAGACACAGCCGGCACCCCTGGAGGACCTGGATGGCGATGGAGATCTGTTCGCTGGTCCCGCGGTCGAGTTTGGCTCGTCCCATGGCCCGGCTGAGCTGGAGGTATCCGCCCAGAACGGCGGGTGAGTGCGCCATCGTGGAGACCATGTCACCGAGTGGGCCGTGGCGGGAGGCCAGCTCGGCGAGGAGGTCGCGCGAGGCGCCGACCGCCGTGTCGGGCGTGAGTCGGGCGAGGCGGGGCATGACGGTCCTTCCGACGTGGATGCACCGGCGGCGGGGCGCTCGTACTGCGCCGTGCGTCCCGGCCGTCCGTCGTCCAGTGGTGTGCGTGAGATCAGTGGTGGCCGTGGTGGCCGTGGTGGTTCGTGTGCTCGGGCGTGGCCTGGGCTGCCGCGTCCGGGCGGTGGGTGGTCGTGGTGGTGCGTACCGTGAACTCGGCCGTTCGGACGACGTCGCCGTGCTGGAAGTCCAGGTAGAGGCGGTAGGTGCCGCCTGACGGCGCGGTGGCCATGAAGGTGATCTCGGGCCCGGGCGCGGTGGTGCCGTCACCGGGCTCGCCCTCCGGGTGGACGTGGAGGTAGCCCAGGTCGCCGACCCGCAGTGCCACCAGGTGCCCGTACGCGCTCAGGTAGGGCTGGAGGTCCGTGA
The DNA here is from genome assembly GCF_042724695.1 of Streptomyces sp. NPDC127068. NCBI lineage: Bacteria > Bacillati > Actinomycetota > Actinomycetes > Kitasatosporales > Streptomycetaceae > Streptomyces > Streptomyces sp. NPDC127068. Next base: position 97,612 of record NZ_JBHXEN010000026.1, read on the forward strand.
CGGGCTGGCCGTTCCGGTTGACGGTGAGTGTCAGGTCGCTCGCCCCACCGGGTTCCAGCTCTCCGTCGAGGGTGACGCTGTACTCGCCGATGTGCGCGGTGCGGGTGTCCCCCGGAACCGGCTGGGGGTCGTACTGCCCGGCGACCGAAGCGTCGATCCCCAGGGTCATGGTCCCCTCGTGGCCGGCCGGGTGGATGTCGGCGAAGAACCTCCAGTCTCCGGGCACCAGGGTCACGTCGACGCTCCAGGTGCCCTTCTCGTCCCGCACCGGGTGCACGTGCTGGAACCCGGTCGTGTCGCGCCGGACGACGATGAGGTGCAGTTCCTTCCCGTGTTCGGATGTGAACGCGGTCACTGGTCGTCCGTCGGGGCCGGTGATGCGGAAGGTGACCGTCTGGACCCCGGTGGAGAAGATCGTCGAGTCGAATTCGAGGGTGTATCCGTTCTCGGAGACCGAGAGGCCGCCGGGACGGGCCCCGCCGTGGCCGCTGTGGCTGCTCATGTCGTGGCCGGACTTGTTCGTCATCGTTGTCTCCACCTGTGTGATGCGTGCGGGTGATGCGGTTCCGGTGGGTGTCGGTACCCCGAGCACCCACCAGAACCATATACCCCCCGGGGGTATTCCTCAAGAGATCGTTTGAGGGCGGCGGGTCGAGGTGCGTGCGGTGTGGCTGTCGGCCCGGGTTCGTCGCGGTCCCCGTCCACCGGCACCTCGACCTCGTCGTCACCCGCGGAAGACTGCCGCGGCACCCGACCACAGGCCTCCAACGATGCGGCGTCCGCGACCTGTTGAGATCGGCAGGCGACTTCCACCCGTTGCGTCACTTGCTGACCGCTCAGCCGGCGAAGAGCCGCGAGCCCCAGTGCGCTGGAGGCCCCGACGACCGGGCCTTGGCTAGTCTGCACGGGTGACCACCGACCTGATCCTGTTGCCGCGTGTTGCTTACCGTGGACAGGAGGTCACCGCGCCCCGACTCCGCGCTCTGCTCGCGCTCCTCGCGGGCGATCTGCGTACGGGGTGCAGCACGGAGCGGCTGGTAGCGGGGCTGTGGCCGGACGAGTTGCCGGAGCGGCCGGGCAAGGCGGTGCAGGTCCTCGTGTCCAGGGCGCGGGCGCGACTGGGCCCCGACGTCATCGCGAGTACGCCGGCCGGATACCGGCTCGCCCTCGGCCAGGACCAGGTCGACAGCTCCACCCTGCTCCTCCACGCCGCTACGAGCGCGCACCGGGCCCGGGCCGGCGACCCCGCGGGATCGCTGGCTGCGGCCGAAGCCGGCCTCGCGCTGTGGGCGGGAACTCCCGACGGTGCCGGTGGTGCCGAGGACGACCCCTTGGCCGCCTTGCGTGCCGAGCGTGTACCGGTCCGTAGCGCGCTCGTACGCGCACAGGGCCTCGCCCTCGCCCGACTGGGGCGGCACGCGGAGGCGGCTGAGCCGCTGGCTGTGGCCGCCGCAGAGCATCCGCGGGACGAGGAGGTCCTCGTTGAACTGCTGGGTAGCGAAGCGGCGACGGCGGGACCGTCCGCCGCGTTGGTGCGCTACGAGGCGTATCGTCGCGAGCTGCGCGACGTACTCGGCACGCATCCGGGCGCCGGCCTCATGGCCGTGCAGCAGGAACTGTTGCGCGGCGATACCCCCCTGATCAGGCGCGGGGTGCCGTACGAGCCGAACCCGCTGCTGGGCCGGGACGAGGACATCGCAGCGGTGGCGCGGCTGCTGCGCGACTTCCGCGCGGTCACCGTGGTCGGTACCGGTGGCCTCGGCAAGACCCGGCTGGCGCACGCCGTGAGCCGCCGGGCGGAGCAGCGCCTGGTGCACTTCGTGTCCCTCGCGGGTCTCACCGCGGATGAGGAGGTGGCCGCGGAGGTGGCGTCCGTGCTCGGCGTGGGGGAGGGGCGGCCCGGTGCCCTGAGCGGTTTCGCCTCGGCCGATCCGGTGTCCGGCATCCTCGGTGTGCTCGGCGCCGGGCCCGCGCTGCTGGTCCTGGACAACTGCGAGCAGGTCATCGAGAGCACCGCTGACCTCGTACGGGCCCTCGTCGCGTCCTCGAAGGACCTGCGGGTGCTCGCCACCAGCCGGGCTCCCCTCGGCCTGACTTCGGAGGCCGTGTACGCGCTGCCGGAGCTCGGTCTCGACACGTCCATCGAGTTGTTCACCCAGCGCGCTCGTGCTGCCCGACCCGGTGTGCAACTGCCGCCCGACACGGTGGCCGAGTTGTGTCGCCACCTCGACGGGCTGCCGCTCGCCGTGGAGTTGGCCGCGGCACGGGTGCGTGTTCTTTCGGTCGTGGAGATCGCGCTGCGTCTCGGTGACCGGTTCGCGCTTCTCCGTGGTGGGGCGCGGGACGCACCGGAGCGCCACCGTACCCTGCACGCGGTCGTGGAGTGGAGTTGGAACCTGCTCGCGCAGGACACCCGGGCGGCGCTCAGCACCCTGTCCGTGTTCCCGGGCGGGTTCCTGGCCGAGGCGGCGGAACAGGTCCTCGGTGAGGACGCGTTGATCCGTCTGGAGGAGCTGGTCGGTCAGTCGCTACTCACTGTTGCTGACACTCCTGCCGGTGTGCGGTTCGGGATGTTGGAAACCGTACGGGAGTTCAGCGCGGCCCGGCGTGCGGAGCGGGGCGAGGAGGACGAGGCCGTCCGCCGGTTCGTCGTCTGGGCGAGGGATTTCGGGGTCGGGTACCACGACTGGGTGTTCGGTTCGCAACCGCGGAGCGCGTGGGAGCGGATCAGGGCCGAGCAGGACAACCTGGCGTCGGCCCTGCGGCACGCCTTGGCCCTGGCCGATGGCCCCGCGGTCGCCGCTCTCACCGCGGTCCTGGCCGCCCTGTGGTCCACTGACTCGAACTACCCTCGCCTGGCTGCCCTCACCACGGATGTCAGCCCGTTCCTTTCGCACTTCCGTCCGGAGCCTGAGTACGTTGAAGTGGCCCGCGCCGCGGCGGTGTTGTGCGTCGCGAGCCAATACATGGACTACGGCCCGCACGCTGATGTGGCCCGCCAACTCGTCGCCCTGCGTCGGCTGCCGAAGCCTCCGCCGGACACTCTGCTGCGCGCGATTGCGGTAGTGCTGTGCGCGGTTCCGGAGATGACGCCTCCCCACTACGAGGTGCTGCACGAGTTGTGCGGGAGTACGCGGCCGATGGTCGCGGGAGTGGCCGAGTGCGTCGCCACCTACGTGTGGGAACACGAACACGATGTCGACCGTGCACTCGCCTCGGCCCATCGCATGGCCGGCGCACTGGCGTCGGTCGACAACCCGTTGTTGCAACTCATGGGCCACTCCCGGATCAGTGAACTGTGCCTGAAGACGGGGCGGGGCGAGCCCGCGTACCGGCACCTCAAGAAGGCGATCGAGCTGCTGCCGCGGCTCGGTGACGAACACGACTACATCGGCATCCGCTCCGCCCTCGTCCTCGCTTGTCTGCAACGCGGCGACGCGGACGAAGCCGAGCACTGGCTGCGTCAGGCCGACGGCGACGACTCCCCACCACAGGAGGCCTTCTACAGTCCGAACCTGGGCGGACGGGCCGAGATCGCGCTCGCCCGCGGGCAGACGGAGATCGGGCTCGGGTTGTGGCGCAGCGCGGTGCAGCGGATGTCGGAGACCGCCGCCGCGATGCGCGGCGGCGACCCCTGGCTCGACCCGTGGGCGCTACAGATCCAGGCGGCGGCAGTGACGGCGCACGCCCACGCCGACCGCCTCGAAACCGTCGCCGGGCTCGTCGTCCAACTGCAACAGCACCTGCGGACCCTGCTCTTCGACGTGCCCCGAGCACCCGTGCCGCTCCCGGTGCTCGGGACGGTGCTGCACGCGCTAGGCATGGCGGGGCTCGTATCCGGTGACCCCCGCGCCGTACGGATGATCGCACTGGCCGAACGGTTGCGGGTGTTGCGCGAGTTCCAGCCGACGATGTCGCAGGACCGCGCCAGACGGGCGGCCGAGAACACCGACGAGACGGCCTACGTCGACGCGGTGTCCCGATACGCCGCTCTGGGGCGGGACGACCTGCGGGAAGCGGCCCGCACGCTCATTTCGGTTCGCGGCTGAACAGCGACGTCGACCAGGAGCATCCGAGGGCGGTCAGGGCCAGACACCACACGATGGTGATCCACCCGTTGTTGCCGATCTCGGTGCCGAGGAGCAGGCCGCGCAGCGTTTCGATGGCCGGGGTGAACGGTTGGTACTGGGCGATCGGCTGGAACCAGCCCGGCATCGCGTCGATGGGTACGAAGGCGCTGGAGATGAGGGGGAGGATGATCAGCGGGAGCGCGTTGTTGCTGGCGGCCTCCGCGTTCGGGCTGGCCAGGCCCAAACCGACGGCGATCCAGGTGAACGCCACGGAGACCAGGGCGAGGAGGCCGAACGCCGCGAGCCACTCCAAGGCCGTGGCATCCGTGGACCGGAAGCCGATGGCGACGGCGACGGCGCCGACGAGGGCGACGCTGATGAGTGCCTGTAGCACGCTTCCGATGACGTGTCCGATGAGCACCGACCCGCGGTGGATCGCCATCGTGCGGAAGCGGGCCATGATGCCCTCGGTCATGTCCATGGACACGGAGATCGCGGTCCCGGCCGGGGTGGCGCCGATGGTCATCAACAGGATGCCCGGGACGAGATAGGCGATGTACTCGGAACGCTCGGCGCCGCCGCCGGTGATGCCCGCGCTCATGACGCCGCCGAAGACGTAGACGAAGAGCAGCAGCAGGACGATCGGGGTGAGCAGGATGTTGAGGGTGAGGGACGGGTAGCGCCGGGCGTGTAGCAGGTTGCGGCGCAGCATGGTGGTGGAATCGCGTACGGCGAGGGATACGGGGTTCATCGGGTCTTCTCCATGAGCTGGTTGGGGGCGCCGGCGCTACCGGTCAGGGCGAAGAAGACGTCGTCGAGGTCGGGGGTGTGCACGGTCAGCTCGTCCGCCTCGACCCCTGCCGCGTCCAGCCAGTCGAGGATCGAACGCAGCTCGCGCTGGCTGCCGTTGCTGGAGATGCGCAGCGCGAGGGAGTCGTCGTCGCGGGTGGCCTCGCCCAGGGCGAGAGCAGCGGACTGGTAGGCGGTCGGGTCGGTGAAGCGGAGCCGGACGTGCCCGCCGGGGACGAGCCGCTTCAGCTCTTCCGCGCTCCCTTCAGCCGCGATCTTTCCGTCGCTCAACACCGCGATGCGGTCGGCGAGTTCATCGGCCTCCTCCAGGTACTGCGTGGTGAGGAAGACGGTGACGCCGCCGGACACCAACTCACGGATGATCTTCCACATGTTGTGGCGACTGCGCGGGTCGAGTCCGGTGGTCGGCTCGTCGAGGAAGATGATCCGCGGGGCCCCGACCAGCGTCATGGCGAGGTCGAGGCGGCGCTTCATACCGCCGGAGTAGGTGGCGGCGGGCTTCTTCGCAGCTTCGGCGAGGTCGAATCGTTCCAGCAACTCGGCGGTGCTGCGCCGGCCTTCGACGCGGGGGAGGTGGTGCAGGTCCGCCATGAGGAGCATGTTCTCCTCGCCGGTGATCAGCCCGTCCACTGCGGAGAACTGCCCGGTGACGCCGATCGTGGCCCGCACGGCCTGCGGGTCGGTGGCCAGGTCGTGTCCACCGACCCGTAGATCGCCGGCATCGGCACCGATGAGCGTGGAGAGGATCTTGACGGCGGTGGTCTTGCCGGCGCCGTTCGGGCCGAGCAGGGAGAAGACCGTGCCGGTCGGCACCGCCAGGTCGATGCCGTCGAGGACCGTCTTGTCCCCGTAAGCCTTGCGTAGCCCCTCAGCCGCGATGGCCAGAGAGCGCGATGTGTGCGTCGTCATGCCACAGAGGCTGCGGCAGAGCGCATTCAGCCCGGCTTCACCACGGTTTCATCCCCCTGAAACAGGTTGACGGAAACTACACCACCCCCTCACCACCCCTCTCCGCCTACTGGACGTGGCGGTACCAGCGCCGGTGCACCACGGGTTCGACGCACAGCACGGCGGCGCCTGCGATCACGCCGACCAGCAGCGCGGATCCCCCGCCGCCGTTGAGTACCGTCCCGAGGCGAAGCGATCCACGGCACGCGGATCGAGTACACCGTCCTGCTTCACCTCAGGGGGTTCTCGCGGTCCCCGCGGTGGCGCGGTACCGGCCCGGTGGCATCCCCACCACCCGCCGGAACGCCGCACTGAACGCGAACTCGCTGCCGTATCCGACCGATGCGGCGATCCGGCCGACCGGAAGATCGGGCTGTTCGCACAGCGCCGATTTCGCGAGTGCCATGCGCCACCCGGTGAGGTGGGCGATCGGGCTCTCACCCACCAGCTCCCGGAACAGCGGCGCGAACGCCGCCCGGCTCATACCCGCCACCCGGGCCAGCTCCGCGACACTCCACGGATGCTCGGGCGCCCCGTACAAGGCGTCGAGCGCCCGGCCCACACGATCGTCGCCGAGCGCGGCACGCCAAGTACCGGCCGTGGCCGGCCGCTCCAGCTCCGCCCTGATCCCCTGGAGCAGCAGCACCTCGACCAACCGCGCGGCGAGTAGCGGTGAGGTGGATCGGCCGTCGCGGACCTCCTCACGGAGACCATCGAGAATCCGACGTAGCCCCGGAAGAGGCTCACCGCCCGCGTCCGGCCGGAGATGGACCACCGGCGGCAGAGCCCGCAGCAGAAGGCCGCGGGCCGCACCGGTCAGGGCGAGTTCGGCACACAGCACCACCGTGCGCGCCCCGTCGCCTCCGAAGCGGCGCCGTACCGACAACCCGCCTTCCGGCAGCGGACTGTGCCAGTGCTCCTCTGCCATGACCCGGGCGTCCGCGCGGTACATGAGCGAGTGCGGGACACCGTGCGGCAGGATCACCAGATCCCCCGGCCCGATCCGGACCGTCGGCCCGCCGGCGTCCAGCCACATCTCGCCGCCGAGCGGATGATGCAGGGTCACGGTGTCCCGGGGCCCCATCCGCACCCCCCACGGCGCGCCGAGCTCGATGCGTCCGAACCGGCCGGTGCCGACCCGTATCCGGTCGAGCAGCGTACCGAGGGCATCCGACCCTGAACGATCGCGTATCACACCTGGACTCCGGCGCATGTCCGCCCCTCCTGCCGCTTCCTACGATCAAACGAGCCCCCGAGAACCCGGGGCAGCCCGAGGTCGGGGGACCTCAGAGACCAAGCGGACCCGGACCATGCCGGGCCCGACGACCCCAACGAACAGGGAGACCACGTGGACATCTTCATCACCGGCGCGAGCGGCTACATCGGCTCCGCGCTGACCCGTACCCTCGTCGCCCGCGGACACCGGGTGCGTGGACTGGCGAGAAGCGACGCGGCCGAGGCCAGGGTACGGGCCAACGGCGGCGAACCGGTCCGGGGCAGCCTCACCGACCTCGCCGTACTGGCGGAACGGGCAGCCGGCGGTGACGCGGTGGTCCACACCGCCGCCACCGACACGGCGGACCGGCCCGCCGTCGACGCGGCGGCGGTGACCGCCATGCTCGATGCGATGGAGGACGGCGTCTTCATCACCACGACCGGTGCACCGCGCGCCCGCTCGTCGCGGACACCGGTCACCGAGGACGACACGGCGGAGCCGACCGGACCGCTCGCCTGGCTGGCCCCGGCCGAGGCCCGGGTGCTGGAGGCCCCGAGGGTCCGCGGCGTCGTCGTCCGCCCCCCGATGGTGTACGGCGACGGCGGCGGACCGGTCGCCCGGCTGATCCGCCAGGCCACCGCCGACGGTGTGGCGCGCTACACGGCCCCGGGCGACAACCGCTGGTCCACCGTGCAGGTGAACGACCTCGCGACCGGGTACGCCGTGCTGCTCGAAGCCCCCGCCCACGGGGTGTTCCACATCGCCGAGCCGGACCCGGTCGACATGGCGTCGCTGGCGGCTGCGATCGGTGACGCCGCCCGGGTACCCGTGGCGTCGTGGAGCCTGTCCGAGGCGCTGGAGGCCCACGGCCCGCTGGCCGGATTCCTGGCGATGGACGCGGCGCTCGACGCGAGCCGACTGCGATCCCTCGGCTGGTCACCGGTCTTCGGGGAAACACTGGGCGGCATCTGCGGCGCGCTGCGCAATCCCGCCCAGGGATACCGCGCTTCCTAGGAGCCGGATGGCCGCCGCCGCGCACCCCGCGCCGCGCACCGACTGCGCCGTCGGCATCCGCGCCGTATCGGCGTGGTGATAGGCCGCCCCGGGCAGGAGGCATCATGATCTCCGACGCAAAGGGCCACCAACGCGGCCCCCAGGCCAGGGCCCATCCGCGCCTTGCAGCCGGCCGCAACGGCCTGGCTCCGATCGGCCCCGGCGCGGGGGAGGCCGGTGCCGAGACGTTGCCGGACCCTGGTGCGCGCGGGTGGCGGCCGGGCAGGCTAGTTTGCTGGGATGACTCTCCTCGATGATGTGGCCGAGCGCGACAGCTGGCGGTGCTGGGTGTGTGACGAGCCGGTCGACCCCGACAAGTCGGTGAACGACCCGCGGGGGCCCAGCGTCGACAGCCGGACCACCGACCGGAAGGCCAAGGTCGCGGAGCGGCTCGCGCACCGCGGCTGCAACACCCGCAAGGGTGCGGTCAAGGTGGTCATCGCCTGGCCGGAAAGCCTGTACGTGGTCGAACCGGCGCCGCTGATCGCCGTTGCCGACAGGCTGGAGCGCAAGGGGGGCCGCGAGATGGTGGGCCGTTGTCCGACCAGGAAGGACGCCCAAGAGGCGGCGGATTGGCTGGTGGACCGGTTCTCCCGACTGGTACCGGGGTTGCCTGTGACCGCCGGAATCGAGGCGGGCGGCGGGCAGTTCCTCGTCTTCCTGGCCACCGGCCGCCGCTGACCGGGATCACCCGCACACCTGCGTCGAGAGGGTGGTGGGCAAGCCCCTTCCAGGCCGCTCGGCGCACTCGCCCAACACGTCCGAGCGTTCGACAGCAGACGGGTCTCCCGGACCCTTTCTCGCACGGTTGCGGTGAAGTGCCGAGTGCCGCGGGCGAATGGGTCCGGAGCCCGATGTCAGCCGTTGCCGACAAGTTCGCCGGATCTGGTGACTTACCGGTCCGCAGCGCCCGTGGTGGGGGGACTCTCCGGCAGGGTCTGTCCTATGGAACACCTCTTTGGTCTTCGGAGTCCTGCCGTGCCGGCCGGTCTCCACGGGCGCGGTCCTGATGGGTTCCCACTGGCGCGTCTCCCGAGGTCGTCGGGCGTTCGGTCGCTGGATCGGGTGGCGTGCGACCTGGGTGTCCTGGAACCGTTGGCGGAACGGGTCCACGCTTGGGACCGGGACGAGGGCCGAGGAGCGTTGGGCTTCAACGCCGGGCCGACGGGGCTGGGCACTTCGGCCGCCCGGGTGTTCAGGTCGTCGGAAGCTGCCGGGTCCCGTACGCCGCCACGGCTGGATGTGCTGTGGACCCGCAGGCGCGCGGCCGGCTCTCCCCTGGCGGAGCATGTCGCTGCGGTACGTCGTCGGCTGGCTGACAACCCGGGATCACACCGCCTGGGCGGCTGGATGTACGACCCGGAGGAGACGCTGGCGGCGATGAGGCGCGACCCGACCGCCTGGGGAACGCGGTTCACGCCCTGGATGACGGAATGCGTCGAGATGGTCGAACACGGGCGAGCCCTGCTCGGCGAGATCCGTGAAGTCCGCGGCAGGGGCTTCGCCTTCGCCGCGTCGGGCCAGGTCGGGCTGGCCCCGCTGACCGTCGGTGCCGATCCGGTAGGGGCGCTGCTCACCCGGGCCCGGCTGGGGGAGAACGCGGGCCGGTCCACCAAGTCGAATCTGTCGGCGTGCAGTTCCGTGGACTGGGCAGCGGTCATGGATGAGTTCGGGCTCCAAGGCGTGGGGGCGTACCCGAACTTCGCGGCGGGTGCCTGGGGTGGCGGCCTGATGCCGGCTGTCTACGACAACTGGCGTCAGGACTATGTAGTCATCCTGATCTACGGCTTCTACCTCGAATACAACATCGACACCGCGTACGGGGAAGCGAGCGGCAACACTCTGAAACACGAGATCCTTTCGCTGTGGGACATGCCGGACCTTCCCGCGGAGCTGGTGGTGCGACGGGCGCACGTGGAAGCCGACCTCGCCTTCTTCGACGTCAAGCGGCGCGACGAGGCCGACGCCCATCAGGTGGTCACCAGCGGCCTGGCCGCGTGGGTCTACCGCGACCGGGACGCCTGGCGCGACATGAAGGCAGCTGTCAGCGGCTACTTCACCTACCATCTGTCGTTCCTGCCCAACCACGCCGGCCGCGACGACATGATGCTGACCGGCCTGGTCGCCGACTGGTCCGACATCGGCCCCGATCTCCGCTTCCAGGAGTGCGGCCAGTCGGTTCTCGCCCTGACCCGTGGTTCGGTCGTCATGGCGGACCTGTTGGACTGCTACGAGCGAACCGTGTGGATGTTCAACACGCACTGGACGGAGACCGGCGGCATCCGCCCCGAGCGCTACGCGGCATGTACAGCCGTCATGGCCGTCGGCCCGTGGTTGCTCGGCAACCACCGACACGACGCGTGGCGCTACTACGCCCTCGCGGCAGACCTGTCGCACGTCGCACAGCAGCGGGACCTGTACGCTTCCGGCCAGCTCGCGGACTGCTACACCGCGGACCTGACCCCGACCACGCCGGCCAACAAGGCGCGGGTCGGCGTTCCGAGGCGGGATCTGCCGTTCGACGTCAGGATCGACGGCGTTCGGCACACCGGCGCCGTCAGGCTGCACACCGTGGTCTGCGACGCCGTCGCACACGGCATCCTGCCCATGGGCGTCGTGGAGTACGAGTTCGTCGTCCCGTGGCTCCTGCGGGAGGGGAGGGTCTCACCCACAGCCTTCCTGGCGCACATGGACCGTGCCTACTGCCACCACTTCAGCCAGCTCATGCGGGCCGGGCACGAGAGCGACTTCAAACGCCCCTTCAGCGAACCGATGTCGGCGCTGATCATGGAGCAGTGGTGGCACGGCATGTACTTCGCCATCGGCGCAGGCAGCCTGGTCGAGGCCCAACCCGACCAGATCGCCGGCGACCGGGCGCACAGCGGGCCTTCCAAGGCGTGACCACGGGCAAGAGGGAAAGACAGCGGCACTGCCCGATGCCCGATCTCGGCCGCGTGCAGATCACTCACGGCCAGACCGGCAAGGGCCGGGCCACGCTCATGGAAGCGCTGCACCTCGCCCAATCCCTGATGCAACCGCCACGGAGTGGAACCCTCGAACCGACCCCGCGGCTCATCGCCGGCATCGAAGAGGTGCTCAGCGAGCACAACGCACGGGCTTCGTGCTGACCGGACGTCATTCCCTCAGGCGCTCACCCCCGCGGAGCACCGCATCACCGACCTCGCGGTCCCCGGCCTCTCTCCACCGTGCGTAACTGCTCCCAGTCGACCTCCGGGCGGGCGGGGATGACCGTGTGGACGGACGCCGTGGTGGAGAGCGCGACGTCGACGGCGTCGGCTCGGCTGGCGCCGAAGTGGACCTTGATCGACTGCGGGAAGCGAACCCAGCCGAGGCGGACCACATGATCGAGGTCAGCGCAGGGCAACCGGAACGAGGCTGGTGTGCAGGGCCTAGCGGAAGGTGGTTGCGGGCACCTTCAGGTGCTTGGCTGCTGCGCCCGCCGATTCTCATCGACCGGCACCTGAACCCGTCGGAGATCGAACTCCAGGTCCTGGATGGCCGGACGCGCGTCGGTCTTCCGCACGGCCGCCTAAGCGAACACCTGCACGTCACCCCCCGCCAGCGCGCCTGGGCGGGAAGTCCATGACGACGTACCGCGCCTCAGTAGAGAGTCCTGAACGCCGACGGCAGTGACCAGAACGGTCAGCAGCAGGCCGGTTCCGTGCGCGCGGTGCCGTGCCCGCCGCGGAGGCGGATCGCCTGCACCAACGCCCAGAACAACAGCCCAGTCACCGCCGGGGCGCCGAAGAAGACCGCGAGCCCGGCTCCGATGTTCGCGTCGACCGTCCCGGCGGTCAGTACACGGTGACTCCACGCGACGACCAGTCCGGCCGCCGCCAGCGGCAGCAGGACGTACCAGCGGCGCGGGTCCCAAGCCCCGCTCAGGGTGGCGCGCAGCAGGTGCAGGGCGCAGGCACCGGTGACCACCAGCGCCACCAGGCCGAGCCCGGTTGCCCAGCCCTCCAGAGCCCTGATCGGCTCCATGACGTGTGTGAGTTCGGACTGCACAGACCCTGGCTCGTTCTGCTGCCCCATCAGACCCCACAGGACGAGCGGCGCCCCAGTGACCAGAGCTGCGCCCGCCAGTGAGTTCTTCGCGTTGGTTCCCATACGTCCATACGACCACCGGGCCTTCGGCATGTCATGAGTACGTGTACTCAAGGCCCGCTGAGGACGCGTCCAGGTCTGGCCGGCCGAGGCGTAGCCGGCCAGGTGCCACTGAGCTCGTCGTCCCCTGACGGGTCGACCGGTTGCTGTAGTGGTGGCGGACCGGTGGGCGTCGGGCCCGAGGGTTTGCGCCTGACCGTCGGGGGAGTGGGACGGTGGTTAGGGTGATGGCATGGGTGAGTTACGGATAGCCATGCAAGTCCACATCGAACGTTCGCTGTTCGGGCTGACTTCGGAGGGGAGCCCTGTCCCGTGGACGGACCTTCCGATGGGGCCGACGGGGGCAGCGCACGTGGTGGATGGCACGGCGTTGTTCATTAGCTGTGCTCAGGAGCATGTTGCCACGTTGACGCTGCAGGTCAGTCGTATGAAGACGGTGAGCCTCGGCGACGGGTATGTCCTGGTCGGGAGCTGGGCGTTCCAGAGCCATCTGGGGCAATTGGTCCTGGACACCGTCAATGCGGGTGGGTGCATGGATTTCAGGCTGGAGCCCGGCCAGTTGTACACGATGCACGTGTGGCGCAGGGGTGGGGAGTCCGCTGAGGAGCGGTTCTACGGCGAGTTGCGGGGCGTCACACCGAAGACGGGTCTTGAGGACTACCTGGTCGAGTTCGTGCCCGCAGGCGTGGGCGCTGATGCTGCAGGTGTGCGGGTGTCCGCGCCGTCTTAGAACTCCTATCGGAATGACTTCAGGCGTCGCCAGCAGATGAGTGCGCATCCGAGGGTGAGGAAGGCTTCGTGGATGTCGTCGCGTATCTCC
>NZ_JBHXEN010000027.1:0-104772 GCF_042724695.1 Streptomyces sp. NPDC127068
CGGTGGGGGCCCCGAGGGACGGTTCGCTGCCCGCCTACGCCTTGCCGGCCCGGGTGCTCCGGGGCGATGCGGCCTTCTTGGTCGCCGCCGTCTTGCTCGCGGCGGTCTTGCTCGTCGCCGTCTTGCCCGCGGCCTTCTTCGTCGCCGCCGTCTTGCTCGCCGCCGCCTTGGTCGCCGCGGTCTTGCTCGCGGCCGTCTTGCTCGCCGCGGTCTTGGCGGTGGTGGTCTTGGCCGCCGTCTTGCGCTTGCGCGCCGGGGGGACCACCGCGGCACCGACCCGGTCGGCGCCCAGGATGTCCTGGAGGAACTTGCCGGTGTGGCTGGTCGGGACCGCCGCGATCTCCTCGGGCGTGCCCTCGGCGACGACCAGACCGCCGCCGTTGCCGCCCTCGGGGCCCATGTCCACGACCCAGTCCGCCGTCTTGATCACATCGAGGTTGTGCTCGATCACGATCACCGTGTTGCCCTTGTCGACCAGCCCGGACAGCACCGTGATCAGCTTGCTGATGTCCTCGAAGTGGAGGCCCGTGGTCGGCTCGTCCAGGACGTAGACCGTCCGGCCCGTGGAGCGCTTCTGCAACTCGCTCGCGAGCTTCACCCGCTGGGCCTCGCCGCCCGAGAGCGTCGGCGCGGGCTGTCCGAGGCGGACGTACCCGAGCCCCACCTCGTGCAGGGTCTTGAGGTGGCGGGCGATGCCGGGCACCGCCTCGAAGAAGTCGAGCGCCTCCTCGATCGGCATGTCCAGCACCTCGGCGATGGACTTGCCCTTGTAGTGGACGTCGAGCGTCTCCCGGTTGTAGCGAGCGCCGTGGCAGACCTCGCAGGGGACGTAGACGTCCGGCAGGAAGTTCATCTCGATCTTGATGGTGCCGTCGCCGGAGCAGTTCTCGCAGCGCCCGCCCTTGACGTTGAACGAGAACCGGCCCGGGAGGTAGCCCCGCACCTTGGCCTCGGTGGTCTCGGCGAACAGCTTGCGCACGTGGTCGAAGACGCCGGTGTAGGTCGCCGGGTTGGACCGCGGGGTGCGGCCGATCGGCGACTGGTCGACGTGGACCACCTTGTCGACGAGGTCGTCGCCGTCCACCCGGGTGTGGCGTCCGGGCACGCTCCGGGCGCCGTTCAGCTCGCGCGCCAGATGGGTGTAGAGGATGTCGTTGACCAGGGTCGACTTGCCGGACCCGGAGACCCCCGTGACGGCGGTGAGGACGCCCAGCGGGAAGGACACGTCGATGTCCCGCAGGTTGTTCTCACGGGCGCCGTGCACGGTGAGCCGTCGGGAGGGGTCGGTGGGACGACGGATCTCGGGCAGCGGGATGGACCGCTGCCCGGAGAGGTACGCACCGGTGATCGACTCCTCGTTGGCCAGCAGTTCGGCCATGGTGCCGCTGTGGACCACCTCGCCGCCGTGCTCGCCCGCGCCGGGGCCGATGTCGACGACCCAGTCGGCGACCTTGATGGTGTCCTCGTCGTGCTCCACCACGATCAGGGTGTTGCCCATGTCCCGCAGCCGGACCAGGGTCTCGATCAGCCGGTGGTTGTCCCGCTGGTGGAGGCCGATCGACGGCTCGTCGAGGACGTACAACACGCCCACCAGGCCCGAGCCGATCTGGGTGGCCAGTCGGATGCGCTGGGCCTCGCCGCCGGACAGGGTGCCCGCCGCGCGGTTCAGCGACAGGTAGTCGAGGCCGACGTCCACCAGGAACCGCAGCCGCTCGTTGACCTCCTTGAGCACGCGCTCGGCGATCTTCTTGTCGCGCGCGTTCAGCTTCAGCCGGCCCAGGAAGTCCGCGCAGTCGCTGATCGACATGGCGGCGACCTCGGCGATCGACTTCTCCATCACCGTGACGGCCAGCACGATCGGCTTCAGCCGGGTGCCCTCGCAGGTCGGGCAGGGCACCTCGCGCATGTAGCCCTCGAAGCGCTCGCGGCTGGTGTCGCTCTCGGCCTCGCTGTGCCGCCGCTTGACGAACTGCACGGCGCCCTCGAACGCGGTCGTGTAGACCCGCTCGCGGCCGTAGCGGTTGCGGTAGCGGACCTCGATCTGGGTGCGGTGGCCGTGCAGGAGGGCCTTCTTGGCCCGCTGCGGCAGCCCCGCCCAGGGGATGTCCGTCCGGAAGCCCAGGGCGTCCGCGAGGGCACCGATCAACCGGCTGAAGTAGTCCTTGGTGGCGCCGTGGGACCAGGGGTGGATCGCCCCCTCGTCCAGGGACTTGTCCTCGTCCGGGACGATCAGCTCCGGGTCGACCTCCATGCGGGTGCCGATGCCGGTGCAGTCCGGGCAGGCGCCGAACGGCGAGTTGAACGAGAAGGAGCGCGGCTCCAGCTCCTCGAACGAGAGGTCGTCGTAGGGGCAGTAGAGGTGCTCCGAGTACATGCGCTCGCGCTCGGGGTCGTCCTCGGGGAGGTCCACGAAGTCGAGGACGACCATGCCGCCGGACAGGCCGAGCGCGGTCTCCACGGAGTCGGTCAGCCGCCGCTTGGCACTGTCCTTCACGGTGAGGCGGTCGACGACCACCTCGATGGTGTGCTTCTCCTGCTTCTTCAGCGCGGGTGGCTCCGAGAGCTGGATCGTCTCGCCGTCGACCCGGGCGCGGCTGTAGCCCTTGGTCTGGAGGTCGGCGAAGAGGTCCACGAACTCGCCCTTGCGCTCGCGCACCAGCGGCGACAGCACCTGGAAGCGACTGCCCTCGGGCAGTTCCAGGACCTTGTCCACGATGGCCTGCGGCGACTGCCGGGAGATGGGACGGCCGCACTCGGGGCAGTGCGGCTTGCCGATCCGGGCGAACAGCAGCCGCAGGTAGTCGTAGACCTCGGTGATCGTGCCCACGGTGGAGCGCGGGTTGCGCGAGGTGGACTTCTGGTCGATGGAGACGGCCGGCGAGAGCCCCTCGATGAAGTCGACGTCGGGCTTGTCCATCTGGCCGAGGAACTGCCGGGCGTACGAGGACAGCGACTCCACGTAACGCCGCTGCCCCTCGGCGAAGATCGTGTCGAAGGCGAGCGACGACTTGCCCGACCCGGACAGCCCCGTGAAGACGATGAGGGAGTCGCGCGGCAGGTCGAGCGAGACGTTCTTCAGATTGTGCTCGCGGGCACCACGGACGATGAGACGGTCGGCCACGCCGGTCCGCACCTTTCTTGAGTGGAGCTACAGGGGCGGGGCCCCCGTCCTCCCGGACTGTGAGGGGCCGCCGTCAGCGATGGGCGGTTCTGCTGGGCGGGAACGTCTGGAACACGGTCCCGACTATCAAGCATGCACGATGCTGGGTCCGACCTTATAGCACGTGCATTCGATTTCCGTCTGTGGGACGCCGCCTTCACCCGAACGTGTGGCGGGGCTATCGTCGTGGGCATGAATGATCATGTACGCGATCTGACAGCTGTACGTGACGCGACCGAACGGCTCCTCGGTGCGGTCGCCCCCATGGACAACGCCTCGCTCGCCGGACCGTCACGGCTACCCGGCTGGACGCGGGGCCACCTCCTCGCCCACCTGGCCCGCAATGCCGACGCCCTCGTGAACGTCCTCGCCGGTCACCCCATGTACACCAGCCCCGAGGCGCGGACCAACGACATCGAGCGGGACGCCCACCGCGACCTGGACACCCAGGCCAAGGACGTCCGCGAGAGCGCGGAACGCCTGTGGACGGCCGCCCAGATCCCGGCGGACTGGTCCCGCACGGTGGAGCTGCGGGGCGGGGTCCGGGACACCGCGTCCCGCATCCCCTTCCGTCGTCTGGTCGAGGTCGAGCTGCACCACGTCGACCTGGACGTCGGCTACGAGTTGGAGGACCTGTCCCCCACGTTCGTCCAGCAGGAGATCCTCTTCCTGGCGGAGCGGTTCCGCGGTCTGGACGGGGTTCCCGCCGTACTGATCAGGCAGGACGACGGACGGGTGGTCCCCACCGGGAGCCGCGGCGGGACCCCGCTCACCGTCACCGGCCGTCAGCCGGACCTGCTCGGCTGGCTCGCCGGACGCCGCGACGGGTCGACGCTCACCGTCACCGGAGGCCCGCTGCCCGCCCTGCCGCCCCTGTGACGCCCCGGGCGGGGGCGGGACCGGTCCGCACGGGCCCGCCCCCGCCCCCGCCGCGGGAACCCCGGACCCCGCCCCCGGGCGCCGCCCGCTGAGTAGGCTGGCCCCATGACGTACAGCGGAGTGGTGAAGGTCGGCGGGCCCGCGGACGTGCACGAGTTGCAGGACCTGATGATCTCCAAGGTCGCCGTCGGCCCGATGGAGAACAACGCCTATCTGCTGCGGTGTCGGGCCACCGACGCGCAACTGCTGATCGACGCCGCCAACGACGCGGAGACCCTGCTCACCCTGATCGGCGGGGACGGCATCGGTGCCGTCGTCACCACCCACCGGCACGCGGACCACTGGCAGGCCCTCGCCGAGGTCGTCGCCGCGACCGGCGCCCGCACCTACGCGGGCCGGTACGACGCCGAGGGCATCCCCGTCCCGACCGACGTCCCGGTCGGCGACGGCGACACCCTGCGGGTCGGCCGCGTGGAGTTGCGCGCCGTCCACCTGCGGGGCCACACCCCCGGGTCGATCGCCCTGGTCTACGACGACCCGCACGGCCCCCCGCACGTCTTCACCGGCGACTGCCTCTTCCCCGGGGGCGTCGGCAACACCCGCAAGGACCCCGTCGCCTTCACCCACCTGCTGAACGACGTGGAGACCAAGGTCTTCGACGTGCTGCCCGACGAGACCTGGGTCTACCCGGGCCACGGCAAGGACACCACCCTGGGCGCCGAGCGCCCCCAGCTCCCCGAGTGGCGGGCCCGCGGCTGGTAGGCCCCGGGCCGGTCGGCCCGGACGGTCAGCCGGCCGCCTCCCGCTCGGCGGCCAGGGCCACCACCCGCTCGACGCCGAACGCGTACCCCTGGATGCCGCAGCCCGCGATGACCCCGTCGGCGCGCTGCGACACGTAGGAGTGGTGCCGGAACGCCTCGCGCCGGTGGACGTTCGAGATGTGCACCTCCACCACGGGCAGCCCGTCGCAGGCGTTGAGCGCGTCGAGCAGCGCGACGGAGGTGTGGGAGTACGCGGCGGGGTTGATGACGATACCGAGGCGGTCGAGGCGCGCTTCGTGGATCCAGTCCACCAGCTCCCCCTCGTGGTTGGACTGCCGGAAGTCGATCGTGCCCCCGTGGGCCGCGGCCGTCCGCGTGCACAGCTCCTCCACGTCCGCGAGCGTGGCGTGGCCGTAGACGTCGGGCTGGCGCAGTCCCAACAGGTTCAGGTTGGGACCGTTCAGGACCATGATCGGCGCAGTGGCGAGGGAGCGGGCGGGACGGGTCATCGCGGGGGCCTCCGGGTCGGTGCGGCACGTCAGGGGAGGTCTATCACGCGCCCGCGCACGCCCGACCCGGTCGGCGGACAGGGCTGCGTAGGTCCGCGTCGGTCAGGGGTTCACGGCGAGCACCAGATAGGCGGCGAGCAGCACCAGGTGCACCCCGCCCTGGAGCGGGGTGGCCCGGCCGGGCACCACGGTGAGGGTGCCGACCACGACGGTGAGCGCGAGCAGCACCATGTGGGTGGCGCTCAGCCCGAGCACCAGCGGGCCGGACAGCCAGATGGAGGCGACGGCCACGGCCGGGATGGTCAGCCCGATGCTGGCCATGGCCGAACCGAGGGCCAGGTTGAGGCTGATCTGCACCCGGTCCCGACGGGCGGCGCGCAGTGCGGCGATCGTCTCGGGCAGCAGCACGAGCAGGGCGATGATCACACCGACCACGGCGTGCGGCATCCCCGCCGCCTCGACGCCGGACTCGATGGTCGGCGAGACCCCCTTGGCGAGCCCCACGACCCCCACCAGGGCCAGGGTGAGCATGGTCAGGCTGGTGTAGGCGGCACGGTTGCTCGGCCGCTCGGCGGTGTCGTCCGCGGAGGCCGTGTCGATGACCTCGCCGCTGCGGTTGATCGGCAGGAAGTACGACCGGTGGCGCACGGTCTGGGTCGCGACGAACAGCCCGTACAGGACCAGGGACGCCAGGGCGGCGAAGGTGAGCTGCGAGGTGGAGAACTCGGGGCCCGGCTTGCTGGTGGTGAAGGTCGGCAGGACCAGGCTGAGGGTGGCGATGGTGGCCACGGTGGCCAGGGCCGCGCCGGTGCCCTCGGGATTGAAGACGGCGACCCGGTGGCGCAGCGAGGCGGCGAGGAGGCTCAGGCCCATGATGCCGTTGCACGTGATCATGACGGCGGCGAAGACGGTGTCGCGGGCCAGCGTCGCGCTCTTGTCGCCGCCGTCGAGCATCAGGGTGACGATCAGCGCGACTTCGATGATCGTCACGGCGACCGCCAGCACCAGGGAGCCGAGGGGTTCGCCGACCCGGTGGGCGACGACCTCGGCGTGGTGCACTGCGGCGAGCACTGCCAGGGCCAGGACCAGGGTGACCAGGCCGACGGCAACGCCGGTCAGGTCGCGCCCCCAGGTGACGGCGAGGAGCAGCACTGCGAGGACTGGCACCGCCTCGGTCCAACGGGATGCGAGTTCTCGAAGCCGAACGATCATGTGTCCGATCGTACGATCATGCATCAAAGGGTTCCAGACGGGTCAACACCCATGCGGAGCCGGAGGAAGCGCGCCGTTCGGATGCGGCGGGCGCGGCGCAACGGCCGACGGCCGCCGACCTGGAGGGTCGGCGGCCGTCGCTCGCGTGGGTGTCCCGGTCCGGGGGGGACCGGGGCGGGTGCGGCCGGTGGGCGGGGCCCACCGGCCGGCGGGGTCAAGCGGGGATCAGAGGTCGACGCCCTGGTGCTCGGCGGCCTCGGCCTCTTCGCGGGCCTTCTTCTTGGAAGCGATGAGGCTGGTGATCGTCGTGATGACGAGCACCGCACAGATCACGCCCAGCGAGACCGGGATGGAGATCTCCGGAACGTTGACACCGCTCTCGTGCAGCGCGTGCAGCACGAGCTTGATGCCGATGAAGCCGAGGATGACCGAGAGGCCGTAGCTGAGGTGGACCAGCTTCTTGAGGAGACCACCGATGAGGAAGTACAGCTGGCGCAGACCCATCAGGGCGAATGCGTTGGCCGTGAAGACGATGTACGGGTCCTGGGTCAGGCCGAAGATCGCGGGGATGGAGTCCAGGGCGAAGAGGATGTCCGTGGTGCCGATGGCCAGCATGACCACCAGCATCGGGGTCATGATCTTCTTGCCGTTCTCGACGATCCAGAGCTTGGTGCCGTGGTACTCGCTGGCCACGCCGAAACGCTTCTCCGCGGCCTTGAGGAGACGGTTCTCGTCCCAGTCCTCGTCCTCCTCGTCGGCACGCGCCTCCTGGATCAGCTTCCAGGCGGTGTAGATGAGGAAGGCACCGAAGATGTAGAAGACCCAGGAGAAGTTGGTGATGATCGCGGCACCGGCGGCGATGAAGATCGCCCGGAGCACCAGGGCGATGAGCACGCCGATCAGCAGCACGCGCTGCTGGTACTGGGTCGGAACCGCGAACTTCGCCATGATGAGGACGAAGACGAAGAGGTTGTCGACGCTCAGTGACTTCTCGGTGATGTATCCGGCGAAGAACTCACCGGCGGGGGTGGCACCGCCCCAGATCCAGAGGCCGATGCCGAACAGGGCGGCCAGCACGATCCAGACGATCGTCCAGATGCCGGCTTCCTTGATGGACACGTCGTGCGGCTTGCGACCGATGAAGAAGTCGGCCCCGATCAGAACACACAAGCCCACGATGGTGAGGACCCATAGGGTCATGGAAACATCCACTGCGCCTCCGGCAGTACGTAACGGCAGGTTCCAGCGTCGTCCGCTGCCGGAGGTCTCTTCCACCCGAAGAGCGCGGGACGTGTGACGTCCTGTGTTCCATGGGCCGGCGCCCCGGGTCCCTGTCGGGTCCGTATTGACGGGTACGCCGCAGATTAGGGAGTACTCCCCTCCGCGTGAGCCAGGTTACCCGAAGGACCAAAGAGCGGTAAAGCAGAAGGTAAAGTGAGAGCCAAGTCACCTGGTCAGGATGGGTTTTAGGGCATCTTGTCACCTACATTGACCCATTCGGGTGGCATTGACCGGCCCTCGGGCCCTCAGCCGCCCCGCGCCCGCCGGGCGGCGGCCACCTCGGCCAGCACCCGGTGGAGGACCCGCCCGCCGGACGGCGGGAGCAGCGGCTCGTAGGTCCAGGCGTGTCCGACCCAGGGGTCGGCGAGGTGATCGTCGGGAACGGGCGTCAACCGGAGCAGCGAGCGCCAGAGCGGATCGAGCAGCGGACCGTACGCGGCGGCGTCCTCGCGGTCGGCGACCATCAGGAGGTGCACCCCGACCTCGGGCCCCTCGTCGGCGAGGTAGCGCAACCGGGTGACGGCCCGGTCGTCGAAGCCGTGCGGGAAGTCATGGAGGATCAGGAGCTGCCGCGCGGTGTCCAGGTCGTCGGGCAGGGCGTCCACGGCCTGGTTGCGCAGCGCCATCTGGACGAGGTCGACCCGCCGGGTGAGGTGCCCCAGTGTCTGGTTCACCCCGCGGGCCCCGCGTGCGGGGGGCGCGGCGAGGACTCCGCTGTCGAGCAGCGGGGCGAGGGCGTTCGTACCGGCCCCCGCCGCGTCGACGACGTGGAGGGTGAGCTGGCCGGGCGGGTGCGCCGCGAGCATGCGGGCGGCGTGGGCGACCGCGGTCTCCAGGGCGAGGCGCCGGAGGGCGTCCCCGTCGGCGGAGGAGGCGGGGACGCCCTCCGGGTGGCCGCTGTCGACCCATAGGCCGCGCTCCAGGGGGAGCCGTACCAGCATGGGGATGCGCAGCCGGTCCGCCTCGGGAAGGTGGAGGTCGCCCAGCCGCAGGGCCATGGGGGCCTCCTCCGGAGCCCGGTACGCCTGCCACACGGCGTTGTCCCAGCGGGCGAAGGGGGCGGGCAGGGCGGTTTCCACGACGGCGGACTCGGCCGTGAGCTGGGCGAGGTCGCGGTCGAGGACGGCCCTGGCCCGGTCGACCAGGGAGACGTACTTGGCCCGGGCCGACTCACGGGCCGCGTCGGTCGCCCCGCCGATACGGGCGCGGGGGTCCGCGAGGGCACGGTCGAGTTCCTGTTCGCGGCGGGACTCGGCGAAGTCGACGGCGCTCCGGTACGCGGAGACGCTCCGGGCCAGGTCCTCGAACATGCCCCAGACCTGGTTGTAGAGCCGCTCGTCCAGCGACCAGCCGGCGGCGTCGCCCGCGACGGGGGCCCGGCCGGCCGCCTCGGCCGGCGCGGCCGCCTCGGCCGGCGCGGCCGGCGCGGACCGTGGGGGCGGCGAGGCTGCCGGGCCGGGCAGGTCGACCGGGGCTGCTGAGGCTGCCGGGGCCGCTGGAGCGCGGTCGCGGTGGGTGTAGTCGATGGGGCCGTCGTTCCGGGCCGGCGGAGCCGTCGACCGGGGCACCGGGGGGCTGCCCGCTCCCCCGGTGCCCGCGGTGGTGACGCCGTCGGCGGTGGCGGAGCGCTCGGCGGGGACCCCGGCCACCCGGGTCCCCCCGGTGGGGCGGGCCTCGCGGCGGGCCACGGCTTCGTCGATCGCGGCGGCCAGCTCGGCCGCCCGCGGCAGGCCCTGGTCGCCGAGCAGGTCGACGAGACCGCCCGCGTGCCCCTGGCCGACCGCGCGGACCTTCCAGGCGTCCCCTCTGCGGTAGATCTCCAGGGCGACGACCGCGGACTCGGCGCCCAGCCCGGTCACCGTGTAGCTGACGAGCTCGGTGCCGTCGGGACCGACGAGGGACGTGAAGGGCGCGGGCAGCGCCCCGAAACCGGCCGGGCGGTCACCGGACGTCGGTAGGGCCAGCAGGAGGTGGACCCGGTGCACGGAGTCCCGCAGCGCCTCCAGGTCCAGGGCGAGACGGTGGTCGGCGGCGGCTCCCGGAGACGTCTCCAGGCCGGGTAGCGACGGGGCACCCGGGTGGGCGACCCCGCCGGTGTCGAGCACCCGGCCCGATGCGTCGCAGAGCGTGGCGGCGACGACGATCCGCCCGCCGGCCGACACCCGTACCTCCAGACGGGTCCGGGTGAGGGGGTGGTTCTGCCCCCGGACCAGTTCGGCCGTCATTGCCCGTGTTCCCCCTGTGTCTGACTGGCGTGCGTCCAGCTGGCGGGCTCGGGTGGCCGAGCCCGCGAAGCCCCCGGGCCCGCGGTCCCGCCGGCCCCGCGGTCTACAGGTGCGGCAGGATCGCCGGCATGAGGTCCTGGAACGTGCGGCCGTTGGCCGCCTGTCCGACGGCGGTCATCTGCCAGCCGGCACCCGCGCGGTGGACCTTGGCCATGATCTGCGCGGTGGAGCGCTTCCAGGCGTCGCCCACCGGCCCCGCCGGCGCCTGGCCCTTGGAGATCCCGCCGGCCTCGCTGCCGTCGAGCGAGTAGCGGGCCAGCTCCTGGCCGTTCGTCTCGTCCACGAGGCGACAGAACGCGTTCTGGACCTCGGCGAAGGTCTGCCCGGTGAAGGAGTTCACCGTGAAGACGATCTGGTCGATGTGGACCGGCAGGCGCTGGAGGTCGACGACGATGGCCTCGTCGTCACCGCCCTGCCCGACCCCGCCGACGACGTTGTCCCCGGTGTGCCGCACCGAACCGTCATCGCTGACGAGGTGCCGGAAGAACACCACGTCCACGGGGCTCTTGTCGGCGAAGAGCACCGCCGACGCGTCGAGGTCGATCTCCCGGGTGCGCGAGCCGAACAGCCCCCGGCGCGGCGCGGCCTGCCAGCCGAGTCCCATGCGCACCGCGGTCAGGGTGCCCCCGTCGTTCTTCTGCAGGTTGATGGCCTGACCCTTGGTCAAGTTGACCGTCACGCGCTGTCCCCTCTCGAACCGTCCCCGGTACCGCGGTGAACGCGGTTGTCGAGAACCCTATGCACGGGCCCCGACGACGCCGCCCCGGCGTTCGGCATTTGTGTCGCTCTTGCAACACACCGGCCGGCCGTTCCCCCCGGGGCGGGGGGCGGGGGGCGGGGGCCCGCTCCCCCGCCGTGGCCCCCGACCGTGCGGTCAGGCCTGTCCGGCTTCCTTCATCTGCCGCAGTTCCTTCTTCATCTCCGACACCTCGTCGCGCAGCCGTGCCGCGATCTCGAACTGGAGGTCCGCGGCGGCGGCGCGCATCCGGGCGGTCATCTCCTCGATCTGCTCGGCGAGCTCCGCGGCGGGACGGTCCGTGGGCACCGGGGCCGCCTTGGCCCCGCCCTTGCCCTTGGCCCCCTGGCCCGCGGCGCCCCGTGCGGGGACGGGGGTCTTCGTCGGCTTGCCGTCCTTGGCCGCCCGGTAGCCGGTGCCGAGCAGTTGCTCGGTGTCGACCTCTTCGCGGGCGATGGTCGCCACGATGTCGTTGATCTTCTTGCGGAGGGGCTGCGGGTCGATGCCCCGCTCCTTGTTGTACGCGACCTGCTTCTCTCGGCGGCGGTTGGTCTCCTCGATGGCCTTGTCCATCGCCGCGGTGATCTTGTCGGCGTACATGTGGACCTGGCCGGAGACGTTGCGGGCCGCGCGTCCGATGGTCTGGATCAACGAGGTGCCCGAGCGCAGGAAGCCCTCCTTGTCGGCGTCGAGGATCGCGACGAGGGAGACCTCGGGGAGGTCCAGCCCCTCGCGCAGCAGGTTGATGCCGACCAGGACGTCGTACTCGCCGGCCCGCAGCTCCCGCAGGAGTTCGACGCGGCGCAGCGTGTCGACGTCGCTGTGCAGGTAGCGGACCTGGATGCCCAGCTCCAGGAAGTAGTCCGTGAGGTCCTCGGCCATCTTCTTGGTGAGGGTGGTGACCAGGACGCGTTCGTCGCGCTCGGTGCGCTTGCGGATCTCGTGCACCAGGTCGTCGATCTGGCCCTCGGTGGGCTTGACGACGACCTCGGGGTCGATCAGGCCGGTGGGGCGGATGATCTGCTCGACGAAGCCGTCCCCGCGCGACAGCTCGTAGTTCCCCGGCGTCGCGGACAGGTAGACGGTCTGGCCGATGCGCTTCTGGAACTCCTCCCACTTCAACGGGCGGTTGTCGAGCGCGGAGGGCAGTCGGAAGCCGTGGTCCACCAGGGTGCGCTTGCGGGAGGCGTCCCCCTCGTACATGGCGCCGATCTGGGGGACCGTGACGTGCGACTCGTCGATGACGAGGAGGAAGTCCTCGGGGAAGTAGTCCAGCAGCGTGTTCGGCGGGGAGCCCGGTTCGCGGCCGTCGAAGTGCATCGAGTAGTTCTCCACGCCGGAGCAGGAGCCGATCTGGCGGAGCATCTCCAGGTCGTACGTGGTGCGCATCCGCAGCCGCTGGGCCTCCAGGAGCTTGCCCTGCTTCTCCAGCTCGGCCAATCGGTCCGTCAGTTCCTTCTCGATGTCGTTCGCCGCGCGTTCCAGGCGCTCGGGACCGGCCACGTAGTGCGTGGCGGGGAACACGTGGAGCCGCTGGTCGTCGGAGATGATCTCGCCGGTGAGCGGGTGGAGGGTGGAGAGGGCCTCGATCTCGTCGCCGAACATCTCGATCCGGACGGCGAGCTCCTCGTAGACCGGGAAGATCTCGATGGTGTCGCCGCGCACCCGGAAGGTGCCCCGGGTGAACGCCGTGTCGTTGCGGGTGTACTGGATGTCGACGAAGCGGCGCAGCAGCTCGTCCCGGTCGACCTCGTCGCCGACCTTCAGGGAGACCATGCGGTCGACGTACTCCTGCGGCGTGCCGAGGCCGTAGATGCAGGAGACGGAGGCGACCACGACGACGTCACGCCGGGTGAGCAGGGAGTTCGTCGCGGAGTGCCGCAGCCGTTCCACCTCCTCGTTGATCGAGGAGTCCTTCTCGATGTACGTGTCCGACTGGGGGACGTACGCCTCGGGCTGGTAGTAGTCGTAGTACGAGACGAAGTACTCGACGGCGTTGTTCGGCAGCAGCTCGCGGAACTCGTTCGCCAGCTGGGCGGCCAGGGTCTTGTTCGGCGCCATCACCAGGGTGGGGCGCTGGAGCTTCTCGATCATCCACGCGGTGGTCGCGGACTTGCCGGTGCCGGTCGCCCCGAGCAGGACGACGTCCTTCTCCCCCGCGCGGATGCGCCGGTCGAGCTCGGCGATGGCCGCGGGCTGGTCGCCACTGGGGCTGAAGGGGCTGACGACCTCGAAGGGTGCCACCGTGCGTTCGATATGGGATACGGGCCGCATGACACCCACCGTACGGCGCGCCACTGACATCGGGCGCGGGCCCGGCGCGGCGGCGGCGCCGACCGGGCCGGCGCCGCGTCGTGCGGGCCGGCCCGGTGCGGGTCACCAGTTCTGCGGTCCGGGCGGGGCGGCGGACGGGGCGGGGACCGGGCCGGAGGCGTCGAAGAGGGACGGGTCGGCCGGTGCGGGGCGCGCCAGCCGGGCTTCGTCGCGGGCCCGGGCGGTCTCCCACTCCGTGCGGCCCATGATGAGCATCGGGTCGAACATCACGACCACGCCGGCGAGCAGCAGGAAGACCAGCGGACCGATCAGCATCGGGGTGAGCAGTTCCGCGGGCGAGTCGCCGGCGGGGTTGCCGGGAATTCCGTGGAGCTTGACGCTGAGCGCGGCCATCCCGGTGTAGTGCATCCCGGTGACGGCGATCCCCATGACCAGGCTGGCGCCGAGCGTCCAGCGGAAGCCGCGGACCTGGGCGGCGGCCCACAGGGCGGCGGTCGCGGCGACCACGGCGACCACGACCGACAGGACGACGACGCCGGTGTCGTAGACGAGGCGCCCGTTCATGTGCATGGCCGCCATGCCCATGTAGTGCATGGAGGCGACGCCGAGGCCGGTGAGGGTGCCGCCGGTGAACAGGGAAGCCTTCGTCGCGCCCTTGTAGCCGACGATGAAGACCCCGACGCCGACCATGACGATCGCCACGCCGAGGCTGGCGAACGTCAGCTTGACGTCGTAGTGGATGGGCGTCTCCTGGATGGTGAAGCCCATCATCGCGACGAAGTGCATGGTCCAGATGCCGGAGCCGATGGCCGCGGAGCCCATCAGCAGCCAGCCGGGCCGCCAGGAGTCGGTGATGAGCAGCGATCTGGTGGTGCAGCGCAGGCCGAGCCCCGCGCCCAGGCAGGCCATCGCGTACGCGATGACCGGGGTGACCCATCCGTAGCTGAAGCCGTCGACGGTGCCTTGCATGAAACGGTTTGCCTTTCGCTCTGTGCGAACCCCCCTGTTGGCGTCCGTTTCCCCCTTCCCAGGGCCCGGAGCGTCATGGGCTGCAACGAGATTATGACCCCAGAAAGAACGTACGAGCGATTCCGGTTTAAAGGATCATGTTCGTTCCGCTCCGCCCCCTCGGTCCCCCTTCCATGTCGGACATGCGTCCGACCGGGTCATCCGTTCCGCGCGTGTGCACGCGCCGTACACGGTCCGTTGCGATGGTGCTGGCAGGGTCGACCCCGTGCTCGTTCATATGATGCGAAAACTGCCGGTACCCGTGCGGACGGGAGCGGTGTCGTCGGTCGTCCTGTTGGGCGCGGCGGCCGTGGTCCTGCCCGCCCTGTCCAGCCAGGCACTCGCCACCGAGGACCAGGTCGCCGTGATCGCCCACCGCGGCGCTTCGGCCCAGGCGCCCGAGAACACCCTCGCCGCGGTGGACCGGGCGGACCAGCTGGGCGTCGACTGGGTCGAGAACGACGTCCAGCGCACCAGGGACGGCGTCCTCGTGGTGATCCACGACACCGACCTCCAGCGCACCACCAACGCCGAACAGGTCTTCCCCGGACGGTCGCCGTGGAAGGTCGCCGACTTCACCGCTGCGGAGATCTCCCGCCTGGACGCGGGCGGCTGGAAGGGCGAGGAGTACGCGGGCACCCGGGTGCCCACCCTGCGCGACTACCTGCGGCGGGTCGACGCCAACGACCAGAAGCTGCTCATGGAGATCAAGGCCCCGGAGCAGTACCCGGGGATCGAGGACGACGTCCTGCGGGTCCTCGCCGAGGAGCGCTGGCTCAACCAGCGCCACCTCAGGAACCGGCTCGTCGTCCAGAGCTTCAGCACGGACAGCATCCGCACCCTGCACGGTGCCCGCCCCGACGTGCGCACCGGTTTCCTCGGCACCCCCTCGCCCGCGGCACTGCCCTGGTACGCGCAGTTCACCGACCAGATCAACCCGAAGCACAGCACGGTGACCGCGGCGTACGTGGCGGCCGTCCAGAGCTTCGGCGGGCCGCACGGCCGTCGTCTGGAGGTGAACACCTGGACGGTGAACGAGGCGCCGGAGGCACGGCTGGCCGCCCGCAACGGGGTGGACGGCATCATCACCAACACCCCCGACGTCGTGGCGGAGGCGCTCGGTCAGGTCGGCTGACGGCGGCGGGCCCGCGCTGTCAGGGGGCGGGCGTACCGTGGGCCGCATGGTGAGCACGGACGACAGGCAACACACCGACGGCACCGACGGCACGGGCGGCACGGGCGGCCCCCGCCCCGGCGCCCGGGTCCCCGCCTGGGAGGTCGTCGACAGCGCCATCGGCCCGCTGCTGCTGGTCACCACGGACCGGGGTCTGGTCACGGTCGCCTTCCACGCCACGGACGCGGTGCGCGACGACACCCTGGACGCCCTGGCGGCCCGGCTGGGCACCCGGCCGGTGCACGCCCCCGCCAACCCGCTGCTCGCGGAGGCGATCCGTCAGGTGGCGGCGTACTTCGCCGGCGAACTGCGCACCTTCACCGTGCCCCTGGACTGGTCGTTGGTCTCGGGGTTCCACCGCGAGGTGTTGCGGGAGCTGCTGGCGGGCGTGCCCTACGGCGCGGTGGCGGGGTACGGGGAGTTGGCCGGTCGGGTCGGACAGCCCGGCGCCGCGCAGGCCGTGGGGGCGGCCATGGGCGCCAATCCGCTGCCCGTCGTCGTGCCCTGCCACCGGGTCGTCGAGCGGGACGGCGGCATCGGCGGCTTCGGGGGCGGGCTGGAGGCCAAGCGGACGCTGCTGGCGCTGGAGGGCGTCCTGCCGCAGCCCCTGTTCTAAGGGCTACCCGTCGTTTACGCAGGTCAATGGGGTGTTCCGAGCGGCGGGTGCCCTGTCAGACTGCGTCGGTGAATCCTTCCAGCACGCCCGAACGCGACACCACGGCCCCACGGCGCGGTCCCGGCCGCGGCCCGAGCGTCCCGGTGACGAACCCGGTGACCGTCCCGGAGGACCTGCCCGCGCTGCGCCGACGGGTGTCGACCGCCCTGATATCCAGTCAGATACTCGGCGGACTCGGGGTCGCCATCGGGGTGGCCCTGGCCGCGGTGCTGGCCGAGGAGGTCAGCGGAACCGGTTCCCTGGCAGGGCTCGCCCCCACCGCGACGGTCGCCGGGACGGCCCTCCTGGCGCTGCCGCTGGCCGCGCTGATGAACACCCGCGGCCGACGCGCCGGGCTGGTGCTCGGGTACCTGATCGGGGCGCTCGGCGCCGGGGTGATCGTGGTCGCGGGGGTGGTGGACAGCTTCCCGCTGCTGCTGCTCGGCATGGCGGCGTTCGGTGCGGCGACCGCGGCGAACCTCCAGGCGCGGTTCGCCGCGGCGGACCTCGCGGAACCCGGCCACCGGGCGCGGGCCATCTCGCACGTCGTGTGGGCCACCACCATCGGCGCGGTCCTCGGCCCGAACATCGCGGGTCCGGCCGGGGCGAGCGCCGCCCCGCTCGGGGTGCCGGAGACCGCCGGGCCGTTCCTGTGGGCGGCGGGGGTGTTCCTGGCCGCCGCGGGGGTGGTCGCCCTCCTGATGCGGCCCGATCCGCTGCTGGTGGCCCGCGCCCTGTCCCCCGGCGACGCGACGCCGGGGCGGGGCGGCACCCTGCGCGTGGGCTTCGCGGCCGTCTCGGCGTCGCCCCGGGCCCGGCTGGCGCTGGTGACCGTCACGCTCGGGCACACCGTGATGGTGGGGGTCATGGCGATGACCCCGGTGCACCTCGGGCACCACGGCGCCGGCATCGAGCTGATCGGTCTGGTGATCAGCGGTCACATCGCCGGCATGTACGCCTTCTCCCCGGTCATGGGGTGGTTGTCGGACCGGCTGGGGCGCGATGCGGTGATCGGCCTGTCGGTGGTGCTGCTGGCGTGCGCCGCCCTCCTCGCGGGTACCTCGGGCGGTGCGCACGGCCGGACGGCGGCCGGACTGTTCCTGTTGGGGCTGGGCTGGTCGGCGGCGCTGGTGGCCGGTTCGGCGCTGCTCACCGAGTCGGTCCCGAAGGCCGCGCAGGCCGCCGCCCAGGGCCTGTCCGACCTGGTCATGAGCGCGGCGGCGGGCGTGGGCGGCGCTCTTGCGGGACTCGTGGTGGCGGCGGCCGGCTACGCCTGGCTGAACCTGTGGGCCGCGCTGCTGTTGCTCCCGCTGAGCGCATTGACCCTGCTCACCCGGCGAGCGGACCGGAACGCGGCTCCCCGTCGGGGCGGCGGAGTCTAGGGCCGCTCGGGACGCCCGGAGCCCGCTGTTGCGGAAGGGGCGCAAGGGGCGAACCCGCAGGCCACCAGGGTGAGCGGGACCTTCCCGGGACCCCCGTCCACATCCCCACGGCACCCCTGCGACTGGCAGACTGACCCGCCACATCGCAGTACGACGCGAGGAGTTCGGCATGTCGATGGCGGGAAGTCTGCGGAGGGCCGGTGGCCTCCGGGGGGTCGGCGGCCTGCGCAAGGTGGCGCAGTTGACCCGTGGCCGCCGGCGGGTCGACCTCAGCCACCCCGCCCGCTCGCCGCTGGGTTCGGCCGTCGTCAACTGCGTGCGCTACCAGGGCGGCGTGCGTCAGACGGACGGGCCGGCGCTGACCGGCGAGGCCCTGGCCCGGGCCGTGGAACGGGTCCGCGCCCGCGGCGACGGCTTCTTCTGGATGGGGCTCCACGAACCGACGGAGGAACAGTTCGCGGGCATCGCCGAGCTGTTCGACCTGCACCCCCTCGCGGTGGAGGACGCCGTCCACGCGCACCAGCGGCCGAAGGTGGAACGCTACGGGGAGACGCTGTTCGCGGTGTTCAAGACCGTCGCCTACGTGGAGCACGCCGAACTCACCGCGACCAGCGAGGTGGTGGACACCGGGGAACTGATGGTCTTCGTCGGCCGCGGGTTCGTCATCACCGTCCGGCACGGCCAGCACGGTTCGCTCGGCCCGGTCCGTGAGGAGTTGGAGTCCGAGCCGGAGCGGCTGGCGAAGGGGCCGGCCGCGGTGCTGCACGCGGTGGCCGACCACGTGGTCGACGACTACCTCCGGGTCACCGACGCGATCCAGGCCGACATGGACCAGATCGAGTCCGCGGTGTTCGCCGAGGGCGGTGCCCGGGTCGACCCCGGCCGGGTGTACCAGCTCAAGCGCGAACTGCTGGAGCTGAAGCGGGCCGTCCTCCCCCTGAACCGACCGCTCCAGATCCTCTCCGGTCACCCGACGCGGTCCGTGGACCCGGAGATGCAGACGTACTTCCGGGACGTCGCCGACCACCTGCTGCGGGTCGGCGAGCAGATCAGTGCCTTCGACGACCTCCTCAACTCGATCCTCCAGGCCCATCTGGCGCAGGTGACGGTGGCCCAGAACGCCGACATGCGGAAGATCACCGCCTGGGCGGCCATCATCGCGGTCCCGACGATGGTGTGCGGGGTCTACGGCATGAACTTCACGCACATGCCCGAACTCCGGTCCCCGTACGGTTACCCGGCGGTCCTCACCGTGATCGCCACGGCGTGCGTCCTGGTGTACCGGGGGTTCCGCCGCAACGGTTGGCTCTGAGTTCCGGGAAGGGTCAGCGCGTGGCGTACACGCTCTCGACCCAGTGGGCGATCTGCTCGTCGGACAGGTGCCCGGCGAGGTCCGCCTCGCTGATCATGCCGACCAGCCGCTTGTCCTCCAGGACCGGCAACCGGCGGATCTGATGGCCCTGCATCTCGTTGAGCACCTCGTCCACGTCGGCGCCCGCATCGACCCAGCGCGGGGTGCCCTGGGCCAGGTCGCCCGCGGTGACCTTGGCCGGGTCGTGGCCCATCGCCACGCACTCGATCACGATGTCGCGGTCCGTGAGGATGCCGCAGAGGCGTTCGTCGGCGTCGGCGATGGGGAGGGCGCCGACCCCCAGGTCCCGCATCAGCTGGGCGGCCCGGTCGAGGGTCTCGTGGGCGGGGATCCACTGGGCGCCCCGGTGCATGATGTCTCCGGCGGTGGTCATGCGGTACCTCCCGGTGCCGGACGGCCGGCGCGGCGCGGGACGCGTCGCTAGTCCCGGCGCCCTCCATTGTCACCGCACCGGGAGGGGGCCGCACCCGAGACGCCCCGGGTCAGCCGTTCCACGCGGGTCGCCCGGGGTCGTCCGCCCGTACCAGGACGTCCGCCGTGGCCACCGGGTCGACCTCGGACGCGTACCGGGCGAAGGCGGGGAGCGTCCAGTGCTGCGCGGCGGGCGTACGGCGCTCCAGGGCCGCCGCGGAGAGCCCCAGGTGCACCGTGAGGTCGAACGGGAACCAGTGTCCGAGCAGGAACGGGCCGTGCAGCAGCAGCACACCGCCCGGCGGCAGGGCGACGGGGGCGCTGCGAGTGGCCCGGTCCGTGACGGGGTCCCACAGGTCGGGCAGCACCAAGCCGGTGCCTCCCGGGTCCAGCGGCGCGAACACCTCCCGCCACAGGGCGCCGGTGTCGAGCCAGCCGTCGTAGTAGGAGTCGGGGTCCTCGCGGCCGTGTTCGTAGCGGAGCGAGGCGGGACGGTGGAAGCCCTCCGTCCCGATGACCACGGCGGCCCGGCCGCGCATCCGCAGCTCCTCGGCCAGCCGCCGCGCCAGGTCCGCGGGCCGGGCCGCCGGAGCGGCGTCGAGGGCGATCCGCAGCCAGGTGCGGTCGGTGTCGTGGTCCGCGGCGGGGTCGGCTCCGCGGTCGGCCCCCGGAGCGAGCAGCCGCTCGACGAGGGCGTGGGCGAGCCGGTCCCAGGTGATCGGTTGCAGGCGCACGGGTCCATCCTCCCCGGGCCGGGCGCGGGCGGCCGGGGCGGGGGTACGCAGACGCATGCCGGTGCGCGTCTCGGCCATGGTCGGCCGGCACGGCCGGGACTTGACTGGGAGCACGGGCCCGGGACCGGGCGTCGGACGAGGGGAGCAGTGATGATCGACGGGGCGTTCTTCGGGGTGGTGTTCGCGGGGGCACTGCTGTGCGGGCTGACGGCGGGAGCGCTGTACGCGTTCTCCACCTTCGTGATGCGGGCGCTGGTCTCGTTGCCGCCGGCGCAGGGCGTCGCGGCGATGCAGGCCGTCAACCGGACGGCGCTGAGCCCGTGGGTCATGGTGGCGTTCGCGGGCGGCGCGGTGCTGAGCGCGGTGATCGTCGGATTCACCCTGGTGTCCTGGCCCGGGTCGACCGGGCTGCTGCTCACGGGCGCCGGGCTGTACCTGTTCGGGACCCTCGGGCTGAGCGTCGTGGCGCACTTCCCGCGCAACGACGCGCTGGCGGAGGTGGACCCCGCAGGACCGGACACTGCCGGGTACTGGCGGACCTGGGCGCGTGAGTGGACGCGCGCCAACCACGTCCGTACCGGCGCCGCGCTCGCGTCCTGCGCGCTGTACGTGCTGGCGCTCGCCCGGTGAGCGGGGCCGCCCCCACGGCCGGGGCGCGGCGTATCGTGGCTCGGGAGCGCACACGAGGGAGACGGCCATGGCCGACCCCAAGGGGTTCCTGCGGACGGGGCGCGAGGAGTGGCCGCGCCGCCCGGTGGAGGAACGGGTCCGGGACTGGGACGAGGTGTACGTGCCCGGGGCGCTGCTGCCCCTGGTCCGGCGGCAGGCCGACCGCTGCATGGACTGCGGGGTCCCGTTCTGCCACGAGGCGTGTCCGCTGGGCAATCTGATCCCGGACTGGAACGACCTCGTGGCGCGCGACGACTGGCGGGCGGCCAGCGAGCGGCTGCACGCCACCAACAACTTCCCCGAGTTCACCGGGCGGTTGTGTCCGGCGCCCTGCGAGGCCGGGTGCGTGCTGGCGATCAACCAGCCGGCGGTCACGATCAAGAACGTGGAGGCCGCGATAGCGGACCGGGCGTGGGCCGACGGGCTGCTGCCGCCCCGGCCCCCCGAGCGGCTGTCGGGGCGGACGGTCGCGGTGGTGGGTTCGGGCCCGGCGGGACTCGCCGCAGCGCAGCAGCTGACCCGGGCCGGGCACACGGTGGTCGTGTACGAGCGGGAGGACCGGATCGGCGGGCTGCTGCGGTACGGGATACCCGCGTTCAAGATGGACAAGGGGCAGTTGGACCGGCGGCTGGCGCAGATGCGGGACGAGGGGACGAAGTTCCACCCGGGCACGGCGGTGGGCCGTGGGTGCGGTGCGCAGGAGTTGCTGTCCCGTCATGACGCGCTGGTCCTGGCCACGGGGGCGACGGCGTGGCGCGAGTTGCCGGTGCCGGGGCGGGAGCTGGCGGGCATCCACCAGGCGATGGAGTACCTGCCCTGGGCGAACCGGGTGTGCGAGGGGGATCTGGCGGTGTCCCCGCTGTCGGCCGCCGGACGGCACGTCGTCGTCATCGGCGGTGGGGACACCGGCTCGGACTGTCTGGGCACGGCGCTGCGCGAGGGTGCCGCGTCGGTGACCCAGTTGGACATCAACGTCCTGCCGGAGCCGGACCGCGGGGCGGGGGAACCCTGGCCCACGTACCCCAGGGTCTACCGGTTGTCGGCGGCGCACGAGGAGGGCGCCCGGTTGCACAGTGCGCCGGTGTCGGACGCCGACGCGCGGCTGTTCGCCGCGTCGACCCTGGGGTTCGAGGGGGACGCGGACGGCCGGGTGCGCGGGGTGCGGGTCGCCGACGTCGATGCGCGGCGGCGGCCGTTGCCGGGGTCGGAGCGGACCTTGCGGGCCGATCTGGTGCTGCTGGCGCTCGGGTTCTCGGGGCCCGACCGGGACGACGGGCTGTTGTCGGGGTTGGGGGTGGAGGTGGACGTCCGCGGGGGCATCGCCCGGGACGGTTCCTTCGCCACGAACCGCCCGGGCGTGTTCGCCGCGGGCGACGCGGCGCGCGGTCAGTCGCTGGTGGTGTGGGCGATCGCGGAGGGCCGGGCGGTGGCGGCGGCGGTCGACCGGTACCTGGTCGGCACGAGCGGGCTGCCCGTGCCGATCGGGCCGGAGGACCGCCCGATGCGCGCCTGACCGTGCGCCCCGCCGAGGGCGCCGGGCGGTGCACCGGTTGCCGCGCACCGGTCGGGCCGGTGCACGGCGGGGCGCCCCTTCCGCTGCCGTGCCGGATCGACCCGACGCCGTGGGGGGACGCCGGGGTGCGGAGGGGGGACGTCAGGTACCGGGTGCGCGCCGACGGCGGTGTCAGGACGGGGCCGTGGGCGGTGTCAGGACGGGCCGTGGAGGGGGCGGGGCCGTGCACGCCCGGTCGGTCGGGAGGAGCGCCGCGGGCGGGTCGTGGGGGAGGACGGTACGGGTCCGGTCGGGCAGCAGGGCCCTCGCCGGTCGACCGGGGGCGCGGTCCCGGGTGGTGCGGGAGCCGGTCGGTTCAGGAGAGCAGGAAGTCGGCCTCACCCGCCTTGGCCCCCTGGATGAACGCCCTGATCTCTCCACGCGTGTAGATCAGCGCCGGCCCGTCCGGATCCGCGGACTGACGCACGGCCACCCGGCCGTCGGCCAGCTTCATGGTTTCGACGCAGTTCCCGCCGTTGCCCCCGCTCCAGGGCTTGTGCCAGCCCTCGGCGCCGAGTTCCCGAGCGGGCATGCCGTTGTATATCCCCTGTCGATCCATTCATAGCTCCTTGCGGAGATCCCGCAGGATCTCCTTCGTGCGATGTGCTGTGGCGGCCTGGGCCGCCATGCGGTCCATGACCTCAAGGTGGCGGGCGACCTCGGGACGTGCGTCGAGGTAGACGGCACCGGTCAGGTACTCGCTGTACACCATGTCGGGCAGTTCCGGCATGGTGAAGCGGAACAGCACGAACGGCCCGTACGTGCCGGGGTGCGGACCCGACTCGAACTGGGCGATCTGGAGGGTGACGTTCGGCAGCGCCGTGCGGTCCAGCAGCTTGTCGATCTGGTCGCGCATCACCTCGGGACCGCCGGCCGGACGGCGCAGCACGGTCTCGTCCATGACGACCCACAGCCGCGGGGCGTCCTCGCGGGTGAGCAGGTCCTGTCGTTGCATGCGCAGCGCCACGTGCCCCTCGATGTCCTCGGGGCGGGTCTGCCCCACGGCACCGGAGCGGAGCACCGCGCGTGCGTAGTCCTCCGTCTGGAGCAGTCCGGGCACGAAGTGGGGTTCATACGTCCGGATGAGGCTCGCCGACCCCTCCAAGCTGACGTGCATGGAGAACCAGCCCGGCAGCACCTCGTGGAAGCGCTGCCACCAGCCGGGACGGTTGGCGTCCTCCGCCAGGGTGACGAAGGTGTCGGCCTCCTCGTCGGCGACCCCGTACGCCTTCAGCAGGAGCTGCACGTACGGGATTTTGAGGGCGACTTCGGCGTTCTCCATCCGGCGGACGGTGGCGGGGGCGACCCGGAGGAGCTGGGCGGCTTCCTCACGCTTCAGTCCGGCGCGCTCCCGCAGGTCCTGGAGGCGACGACCGAGCACGACCTGGCCGACGGTCGGCGCGGACCGCGGTTCGCTCACGTCCACCTCCGGAGAGTCACCGATGATCAGGCAGCACAGAACAGCGGACCCAACTGGGGCCGCTTCGCGTGCTGTTGCGAGCAGTGTGCCATGTGCCCCTCGCCGGGCACACTGCACTCTGCAATTTTCAGAGTGCCACTTGCCAAGTGTTCACGGCGGGGAGATAGTGGCAAACGTGATTCCGTCCGCGCCGTTAGGAACAGAGGCTGCCGAAATGGGTATCGGTGCCGAGGCAGCCGGGGCGCCTCCTGGCGAGGCTGCCAGCAGGCGCCGCTTCCGCTTCGAGTTGGCTGCACATCCGGGCTCGCCCGCACAGGCCAGGCGCCTCACACGGGCCCGGCTGTCCGGCTGGTCCGTCTGTGAGGACACCTGCGACGCGGCCGATCTCGTGGTGTCCGAGCTGGTCACCAACGCCATCGTGCACACCGCTTCCACCCTGATCGTCTGCGAGTTGCACGACGACACCGAAAAGGTGCGCATAGCCGTCAGCGACGAGGGGTGCGCCCCGGGCGAGCCCCGGCCCTCGTCGCAGCGTCCCGAGGAGGAGCACGGCCGGGGCCTGCTGCTCGTCGCGGCGGTCTCCAGCGCCTGGGGCGCCCAGGAGACCGGGCCCGGCCTGCTGGTCTGGGCCGAACTGCCGCGGGCCGCCGAACCGGTGAGCGGGAAGACGGTCCCGGGCGCTCGTGCGGAGGCGTTCCGCGGGACGGGGGCCGAATGGCTGTGACGACCGCGCGGACGCTGAGTCTCGACACCCTGGTCACCCGGGAACGTCACCGCAGGGCACGGGGACGTACGCGCACCACCTGCTCGCCGCGGCTGGCACTGCCCACGGGCATGTCCCTCCCGCTCGGCTGCGACGCGGTGTCGGTGCCGGAGGCCCACGCCCGCCGGATGGTCCCCCGGCTGCCCCGGATCGGCTGCGTGTACGCCGACGACCGGGACCGCTGGTGGTGGATCGTCCCCTCGGGCTCGGACGTGGCGCTGCACTGGCCCGCACCCGCCCACTACGTGAACGGGGCCCTGCTGCCGGACGGGGGCCGCCCCCCGGGGCTGATCCACCGGCCGGCGGCGACGGTCCCCTACACCCCGCCCATACCGCTCTATCTGGCTCTATGCCGCGTCACGGGAACGACGCCCACGTGGTGCCGTCCCGTGACAGCCTGACCGGCGACCCTGGGGGTGTCGCCCGGTCACCCGGTCCGACCGGCGGCCCGTGGGGGTGCCGCCGGTCGGACCCTTTTTCCGACCTCTGACCCCCGACCCCTGGCCACTGGGCCACCCCTCCGTCGCCCGTCCGCGGCGTCAGTCCTCGTACTCGTCGTGGTACCGCAGCCAGCCCCCGGCGTCCCGGGCCCCGCGGCCCAGCCCGCGCCCCCGGGGTTCCTCCCACTCCTCCTGCCGGCCGAGCGCGGTCAGGTCGAGGAGGCTCGCCGTCGACCCGAGTCCGTCGAGACCGCGTTCCGTGGTCGAGTAGGTGTGGAACAGCCGCTCCCCGTGCCGCAGGAAGCAACTCACCCCGGACCGTTCGACGGGCCGGCCGCCCTCCCACACCGTGGCGCCGAAATCGGTGTTGAAGTCGGTGTCGAGGTCGCACCGGCCCGACGAGTACCACGGCACCGCCCAGCCCATCCGCGCCTGGAACGGCAGGATGCGGGTGAACGCGGCCCGGGACACCGCGACGAAGGCCGTGCCGCGCGCCCTGAGGTGGGCCAGGTTCCCGATCTGGTCGAGGAAGGCGGAGCAGCCGACGCACCCCGACTCCCACTCGGGGGCGAACATGAAGTGCAGGACGATGAGCTGGTCCCGGTCCTCGAAGAGGTCCCGCAGCGTCAACGCCCCGTCGGCGCCGTCGAAGACGTACTCCGTGCGCACCTCGACCATCGGCAGTCTGCGCCGCTCCGCGTTGAGCGCGTCCCGCGCGCGGGTGACGGCCTTCTCCTTGGCCAACAGGTCCTCCCGCGCACTCACCCACTCCGCTCGCGTGACGATCTGCGGAAACGACATCGTTCCTCCTCCGGACGGCGACGGCTGTGCGGGGTGGACCGTGCGGAGGACCGGAACTCATCGGCGGGGCTCAGAATCTGACGGGCAGTTCCCGCACGCCCCTGTTCCGCAGGGTGCGCCGGCGCGGCAGGGAGTCCGGATCGACGTCCAGGGCGAGCCCCGGCAGGCGTGCGAAGAGGACCGCGAGGGCGACCTCCGCCTCCAACCGGGCGAGCGAGGCACCCAGGCAGTAGTGGATGCCGTGGCCGAGGGCCAGCTGACCCGAGGCGTCCCGGGACAGGTCGAGCCGGTCGGCGTCGGGGAAGCGGTCCGGGTCCCGGTTCGCCGACGCCAGGCAGAGGAACACCGTCTCCCCCGCCCCGACGGTGACCCCGGCGATCCGTACGTCCTCGGTGGGGAACCGGCGGATGGCGAGCAGTGCGGGAGTGTCGTAGCGGGTCAGCTCCTCGACCGCGGCGGGCCAGCGCGCGGGGTCGGCGCGCAGTGCGGCGTGCGCCTCGGGGTGGGTCAGCAGGGCGAGGGCGGCGTTGCCGATGAGGTGGACGGCGTTCTCGTAGCCGGCGAAGTGGATGAGGAAGGCCAGCGAGACCAGTTCGTCCTCGGTGAGTCGGCCGTCCGCTGCGGCCCCGGACGGGTCGGACGGCGACGGTTCGGCGGTCTCGTCGCGGACGGCGACGAGGTCGGACAGCAGGTCGTCGCCGGGGGCGCGGCGCTTGTCGGCAACGAGTCCGGTGTAGAAGCGCAGCATCGCCCCCATCGTCTCCTTCGCGGCGACCGGGTCGGGGCGCTCCGGGCCGAGCAGTGTCGCGGTCCAGCTCCGGAAGTCGCGCCGGTCGCCCTCCGGGACCCCCAGCAGGTCGCCGATGACGGTGAGCGGCAACGGCCCCGCGTACCCGGCGACGAGGTCGACCCGGCCGGTGGAGCCGAAACCGTCGACCAGGGCGTGCGCCGCGCGTCGGATCGGCTCCCGGAGCCGCTCGATCCGGCGCGGGGTGAAGGCGCGCGCCACGAGACGGCGGATGCGGGTGTGGTCGGGAGGGTCCATGTTCAGGAGGTTGGCGTCGAGCGCGGGCGGCAGCCGGAAGCCGTGGTAACCGCCCGGCAGGGCGTTCTCCTTGTCGAGCGAGAGCCGGGGGTCCGCGAGCCCGGACCGCACGTCCTCGTAGCGGGTGACGAGCCAGGCGGGGGTGCCGTCGGGTCCGGTGATCCGGTGGACGGGCGCGGTGGCGCGCAGGGCCGCGTAGGCGGTGAAGGGGTCGTCGAGCAGCCGGTCCGCGGGGTCCCGGGGGACGCGACCGGCGCCCCGGACGGGGCAAGGGTCCGGGGCCGGCGGGAGCTCGTCGGAGGGTTCCGGACGCGGGTGCGCGGAAGTGGTGACCATGGGCGGCAAGCCTAGGCGCGGACGGCCGGTGGGGCGGACGGGTCGGGGCAGGAGGAAGGCCGCGTTCCGATAATCGGATGCGGGAACCCGGACGGGCGTCACATGATCGTGCCTGGTACGTCCCGCCCCGACCGGGTGCGGGGCCCGCGTCCGACCGAGGAGACCCATGATCCGTCGTGTCACCGTCCCGTCCCTGTTCACCCCGCCCACCTACGCGCACGCCTCCGTGGTGGAGGCCGGCACCCGGCTCGCCTTCCTGTCCGGCTCCGTCCCGTTGGACCCGGCGGGCGAACTCGTCGGCGCCGGCGACGCGGTCCGGCAGACCGAGCAGGTGATCGCGAACCTCGCCGAGCAGGCGAAGGCCGTCGGCGCCGGGCTGGAGGACGTCGCCTACACCGATGTGTACGTGGTCACCGATGCGCACGACACGCTGGACGCGGTCTGGGAGGTGGTCCAGGCGAGCGGTCTGAGTCGCGGCCCGCACTCCTCGACGATCATGGGAGTCACCCTTCTCGGCTATCCCGGCCAGCTCGTGGAGATCACGGCGACGGTGGCGGTGCCCCAGCACTGACCCCGGCCAGGAGCGCCCCCGCCGCGAGCGCGGGCCGGTCGCTGAACATCCGCCCCGTGCGGTTGGCACCGTGCGCGGCGGGGGCGAGGCCCACGAGCAACAGCGCGGCGTCCGGCGGCCCGAACCCGGGGACCGGCCGCGCCCCGTACTCCTGGTCACGATGGGCGGGGCGCCCGCAGCAGACCGACGGCACCGGTCGCAGCGGATCAGCCGAGCACCGCGCCGAGCGCCAGGAACCCGCAGACCAGGACCGCCAGGATCGCCAGCAACGGCCACACGAACCTCAGGTACCGGTCGTACCCGACCTTCGCCAGGGCGACCCCGCCGATGGTGACGGCCGTCGTGGGCACCCAGAGGTTCATCCAGCCGCTGGCCGCCGCCCAGGCCGTGACGACGACCGCCCGGGACACCCCCGCGAAGTCGGCGAGCGGCGCGAGGATCGGCATGGCGAGCGTGGCGTGCCCCGAGCTGGAGGGGATCAGGAACGCCAACGGGAGGTTCACCAGGAAGACGATCACCGCGAACGCGGCGGACGAGGTGCCCGCCACGATCCCCTCGATGGAGTGCAGCACGGTGTCCGTGATCTGCGAGTTGTTCATGATGACCGTGATGCCGCGGGCGAGGACGATGACCAGCGCCGGGGAGAGGAAGTCCGCGGCGCCGCGGACCACGGTGGCGCTCAGCTGCTGCTCGCCCATCCGCGCGACGACCCCGACCAGGACGGCCGCGACGAGGAACAGCGCCGCGAGTTCGGGGAACGACCAGCCGAGCTCCCATCCGTACGGGACCGCGTCCGCGCGCCCGGTGAGTGCGGACGCCCAGGGCACCACCGAGAAGATCATGAAGCTGAAGACCAGGGTGGTGAGCGCGAGGACGGCCCGGTGGGTGCCCGTCAGTTCCGGGACCGCCGCCCCGGGGCCACCGGCCGCGGCGAGCGCCCGGTCACCGGGCAGGAACCCGGACACCGACCGCTCGGGATGCGCACGCACCCGCCGGGCGTACCGGACGACATACGTGATGGTGACGGAGGTGAGCACCACCCACATGACGAACCGCAGCACGATGCCGTCGCCCAGCGAGATCCCGGCGGCGGCGGAGGCGACCCCCGTCGCGAACGGGTTGACGGTGGAACACATCACGCCCACCCCGGCACCGAGGATGATCGTGCCCACGGCCGTCATCCGGTCGTAGCCGAGGGCGAGCACCAGCGGCACCACCAGCCCGTAGAAGCCGAGGGTCTCCTCGGCGAAGCCCTCGACCGTGCCGAGCACCGAGAACACCAGCATGACGCCCGCGATGAGCAACCAGCCCCGGCTCCGCAGTCGGTGCGCGAGCCGTTCGATGCCGCGGTCCAGTGCGCCCGTCACGAAGACGACGGTGATGAACGCGCCGATCGCGAGGACGAAGAGGAAGACACCGGCGCTGCCGAACAACTCGCCCGACAGCTCGGGCCCGACCTGCCCGCTCCGGGGGTCGAGGATGCCGTAGAGGCCGTTGACCGGGGCGAGGAACAGGTCGTTCAGCCGGTCGGCGAGGCTCTGCGAGGCATCGACCCGGTGGTACGTGCCCTGGACCGGGGCGCCCCGCGCGTCACGGTCGTAGGTGCCCGGCGGGATCAGGAAGGTGAGCGCCCAGACGGCGAGGGTGACCAGGACCAGGACCGTCTGGGCGCTGGGGAAGCGGAACCCGGGGCGGGGCTCCTGCGCCGGGTCCGGTTCGGCCTCGGGGGTCCGGGTGGTCATGGGCCGCCCCCGGGGGCGGCGGTCGTGGCCTCGGTGTGCACGGGACGCGCTCCCTCCCGGTGGCGCACCGCCAGGTGGCTGTCGAAGGACCGGACCGAGGTCCGGCGGGCGGCTGGATGCCAGGATTCCGGGACCCCCGCCCCGTTGCACCCCGGGGTGGGCCGCTCGGGCGGAATATCCACGGCGTCCGGGGCACGCACCGGGCTAAGGTCGGGGCATGGCTTCTGATCTGGCGGACGGCCCCCCTCCCCCGGCCGCACCGGGTTCCTCTCGCCCGGCCGCACCGGGCTCCTCCTCCGACGCCGGGACGGACGACCCCGGTGGCCCCGGGGACGCGGACGCGAGCACCGAGCGCGGAAGCACCGGGCCCGTGGTGGCCCCCGACCCCGCGCAGGGCAGCGTCCGGGTGGACAGCTGGATCTGGTCGGTGCGCCTGGTGAAGAGCCGGTCCCTGGCGGCTGCCGCATGCCGGGGCGGCCATGTCCGGGTCAACGGCGAGCGGGTGAAGCCGGCCCACGGGGTGCGCGTCGGCGACGAGGTGCGGCTGCGGCACGCGGGGCGCGAGCGGATCGTGATCGTCAAGCGCGTCCTCCGCAAGCGGGTCGGTGCGCCCGTGGCCGTCGAGGCCTACGTCGACAACAGCCCGCCGCCCCCGCCGCGCGAGGCCGTGGCCGTCGCCGGTGTGCGGGACCGCGGCACCGGTCGGCCGACCAAGCGGGACCGCAGGGACATGGAGCGCCTGCGCAGCACCGGGGGCCTGGGCATCACCCGGGGCCCGGAAGAGCCGACGGGCTTCGGCCGGGGCCGCGCGAGCGAGCGCTGAGCACCCGGGCACCGGAGTCCACCGGACCCGTCCGGCGTCACAGCGGGAACCAGCCCCGCCCGTGGTACCAGTGCCCGCCGGACCTGAGGTGGTCACCGATCGCCCGCTCGACGGAGGTGCGCCGGGGCAGCTCCTCCCACGGCACCGTGGGATCGCCGAAGACGAAGGCCACGGGGCTGCGGTCATCGGGCTCGCCGTCGGGCGGACCCAGCCGGAACCGCTCCTGGAACCGCACGATGTTCGACCCGGGTCGCAGCCGGGCCTTGAGCTGCGGGTCCAGCAGCCAGGAGGAGCAGGCCGCGGTGCGGTACTGCTCTTCGGGGTAGTGGCGTGCGAAGAAGGAGCGCGCCCGTTGCAGGGACCGGTCACAGGCGTCCGGTGACAACGGCCCCCGGAAGTCGGGGATGTGGAGACTCGCGCAGAGGTCGGTGGGGCCACCGGCCAAGCCGGCCTCGATGACGAGCGGGGCGAGCCCTTCGAGCAGGTGCGTCCGTTGGAACTGGAGCCGTCCCAGTTGGTAGAGCTCGCCGCGGAAGGCGAGCGAGGGCCAGCCGGGCGGGGTCGTTCCGGTCTCCCCGTGCCGGCGGCGGTGGACGGCGATCTGACGCCCCAGGTCGGCGAGGGAGGCGCGGGAGACCTCGTCCTCGATGCCGCGGGCCCGGTGCAGCGCACGGGTGTGCGGGAGCGCCGCCAGATAGACGAAGATCGGGAAGCAGCGTCCGAGGGGGTCGTCCCCGGTCGGCAGGGTCTGCGGCGCGATGCCCTCGCCGATCTCGTCCGGGCGGTGCAGCAGCCCGGCGACGGCCCGCTCCAGCAGGAGCCGCGCACTCGGCTCCCGGTCGAAGCGGTCGCGCAGCGCCAGGAGCTCGGCCAGCGCTTCGTGGGGCACGGCGAGTTCCAGCAGGACGTCGGGGAGGTCGTCGACGGCCGGCAGTTCCACCCGGACGGGCGTGATGCCCGGGGCTTCCAGTGCCGCCAGCCACCGGGCGGACCGCTCGTCCGTGCGCGCCGCTTCGTCCAGCGGTGTCGTCCCCCGCTCCGCTGCCATGAACGTCCCCTGTCGTCGCGCGCCGGCTTCGGCACCGCGGGAAGGCCCGCTGCCCCGTGCCCCGTGCCCCGTTCAACGGGTTGCCCGCACGAGAAGTGCCCGGACATCACCGTACGTGTGCACCCGGCTCGCCGTCGGCACCGGGCGGCACGGGAGTACCGTGCAGATGAGGAGGGTGTTGGGCGATGCGTACGGGCAGTGAGCCGATGACCGCGCGCAGTCCGCTGCGCATGCGTTTCTGGCTGAGCCTGTGGGGGATGGTCTGGGCGCTCGCCGGCACGGTCGCCTTCGCCTGGGTGGGCCGACCCGGTTGGGCCGCGGCCTGCGCGGTGCTGTGGCTAGTCACCGTGGTCGACATGGTCGTGATCGTCCGCCACATCCGGCAGGGCCCGCACTACCAACCGGGCCGGGACGTCCCGCCCTACCCACCGCCCTCGGAGCGTTGACGCCGTGGAGGTGCTCAAGCCTCCGATGCGGGCGGCGTCAGTCGTCGAAACGGGCCGCGGCCGTGTACTCGGGGTTGGGGTCCAACGCCGCCGCGAGCCTGAAGTGCCGCAGCGCCTGCTCGGGGCGACCCGCCCGCTCGTAGGTCCGGGCGAGCGCGAAGTGGGCGAAGGCGTTGTCGGGTTCGCGCTCCAGCACGATGGTGAACTCCAGTTCGGCGGGCCTGAGCTGGGCCG
This sequence comes from Streptomyces sp. NPDC127068, assembly GCF_042724695.1. Lineage (NCBI taxonomy): Bacteria > Bacillati > Actinomycetota > Actinomycetes > Kitasatosporales > Streptomycetaceae > Streptomyces > Streptomyces sp. NPDC127068. The sequence continues at coordinate 31,724 of NZ_JBHXEN010000027.1, forward strand.
CGGCGAAGAAGGCCCGCGCCCGCAGCAGCCTGGCCGCGGTGTTCTCCGGATGGGCGGCGATGACCCGGTCCAGCAGCTTCACAGCTCCCCTGGGGTCGCGCGCGGCGAGGAGTTGCTCGGCGGCGCGGAAATCGATGACATGCGTCTCCGGGCTTCGTCCGGGTGATCCACTACGCTCGGGCACGCTCCATCCCTTCCCCTCGTTCACCGGTTCAACGCCCTTTGTGGCCGGTGTCATTCCCCGTCGGCGTTCCCTCCGACCGCCACCCGCGCTACCCGGTGGCCGCGCGACGGAGCAGTTCCTCCCACACCTGCGCCACCCGCTCCCCCAGTTCGTCCCGCGACACGTCGTTGTCGATCACGATGTCGGCGACGGCGAGGCGCTGTTCGCGAGTGGCCTGGGCGGCCATCCGGGCGCGGGCGTCCGCCTCGCTCATGCCGCGCAGCCGCACCAAACGGTCCACCTGCGTCTGCGGCGCCACGTCGACCACGATCACCAGGTCGTAGAGGTCCGCCAAGCCGTTCTCCGTGAGCAGGGGGACGTCCTGCACCACGACCGCGTCCTCGGGCGCCGTGGCCTTCAGTTCGGCGGACCGCTCCCGGACGAGGGGGTGCACGATGCCGTTGAGCACGGCCAACTCCTCGGGGTCCGCGAAGACGATCGCGCCCAGGGCGGCCCGGTCGAGGGAGCCGTCCGCGGCGAGCACGTCCCGGCCGAAGGCCGCCACCACGGCGGCGAGACCGGGGGTCCCCGGTTCGACCACCTCCCGGGCGATCCGGTCCGCGTCGATCAGGACCGCGCCGTGCCCCACGAGGAGCCGCGCCACCTCGCTCTTACCGGCTCCGATGCCCCCGGTCAGGCCCACTGTCAGCATGAGCGCAGCTTAGAGGGAGGGTGCGAGGGGACGCGGGGCCCGGGTCAGCCCTCGCCCTCGCGCTCCGCGAGGAAACGCTCGAACTCCAAGCCGATCTCGTCGGCGGACGGGATCTCCGTCGGCTCCGCCAGCATGTTGCCCCGGCTCTCGGCTCCGGCAGCGGCGTCGTACTGGTGCTCAAGGCCCTGCACCAGGCTGGTGAGTTCCTCGTCGCCCTCGCGGATCTGTCGGTCGATCTCGGTCTGGGTGCGGTGCGCCTCGGTGCGCAGGGCGTGCGCGACGCCCGGCAGCACGAGTCCGGTGGCGGAGGTGATGGCTTCGAGGACGGTGAGGGCGGCGTCCGGGTACGGGGAGCGGGCGATGTAGTGCGGCACGTGCGCGGCGACGCCGAGCACGTCGTGCCCCGCTTCCATCAGCCGGTACTCGACCAGGGATTCGGCGCTTCCGGGCACCTGCGCCTCTTCGAAGGGGCTGCGGTGGCCCGGCACCAGGTCGGTGCGCGAACCGTGCGGGGTGAGCCCGACGGGTCGGGTGTGCGGCACGCCCATGGGGATGCCGTGGAAGTTCACGGCGAGGCGGACGCCGAGGCGTTCGATGATCTGTTGGACCGCGGCGGCGAAGCGTTCCCACTCGACGTCCGGCTCGGGCCCGGCCAGCAACAGGAAGGGCGCTCCCGTGGCGTCCTGGACGAGCCGCACCTCCAAGGCGGGCACCTCGTAGTCCGTCCAACGGTCGCGCTGGAAGGTCAACAAGGGGCGCCGGGCCCGGTAGTCGACCAGCCGGTCGTGGTCGAAGCGGGCGACGACCTGGTGCGGCATCGAGTCGAGGAGTCGTTCGACGATCTGGTCGCCGGTTTCACCCGCGTCGATGTAACCGTCGAAGTGGTAGAGCATCACCAGTCCGGCGGACTCCTGGGCCAGGGCCACGTCGACGACGGCCAGGCCCTTCGGTTCCCACGTGTACAAACCCTGCGGATCAAGCACAGCCGCTCCTCCTCGTGTCCCTCAGTCAGAACACGCTGCGGTACGAAGGAATTCCCGGAGTGACCGTCCGATCGTCCCCGCTCATCCGTCCGTTCGATCACCCGGACACACCCGGGACGGGAGGTACCGGTGGTGCGCGGAGTGCGTCCGGGAACGGCGTCGGGCCCGCACCCCCGAGGGGGTGCGGGCCCGACGTCAGCGGCTAGCGCCTAGTGGTTGAGCCTCAGCTCTGGCCACCGGCGAGCTTCTCACGGAGCGCGGCGAGCGCCTCGTCGGAAGCCAGGGCACCGGAGTTGTCCGCGGACTCCGAGGAGTACGAACCGCCCGTGCTCGCGGCCTGGGCGGCGATGGCCTCGCCACCCTCGGCAGCAGCCTGCTCGTCGGCCTCGCGGGACTTGATGACCTGGGCCTGGTGCTGCTCGAAGCGGGTCTGCGCCTCCGCGTACTGGCGCTCCCACTCCTCGCGCTGCTTCTCGTACCCCTCCAACCAGTCGTTGGTCTCGGGGTCGAAGCCCTCGGGGTAGATGTAGTTGCCCTGGTCGTCGTAGGACGCGGCCATGCCGTACAGGGTCGGGTCGAACTCGACCGCGGCCGGGTCGGCGCCGAAGGACTCGTTGGCCTGCTTCAGCGAGAGGCTGATGCGACGGCGCTCAAGGTCGATGTCGATGACCTTGACGAAGATCTCGTCGTTGACCTGGACGACCTGCTCCGGGATCTCCACGTGGCGCTCGGCCAGCTCGGAGATGTGGACCAGGCCCTCGATGCCCTCGTCCACGCGGACGAACGCACCGAACGGAACGAGCTTGGTGACCTTGCCGGGGACGACCTGACCGATCTGGTGCGTCCGGGCGAACTGCTGCCACGGGTCTTCCTGCGTCGCCTTGAGCGACAGGGAGACGCGCTCGCGGTCCATGTCCACGTCGAGGACCTCGACGGTGACTTCCTGACCGACCTCGACGACCTCGGAGGGGTGGTCGATGTGCTTCCAGGACAGCTCGGAGACGTGGACGAGACCGTCGACGCCACCCAGGTCCACGAAGGCACCGAAGTTGACGATCGAGGAAACGACGCCGGAGCGGACCTGACCCTTCTGGAGGGTCGTGAGGAAGGTCTGGCGGACCTCGGACTGGGTCTGCTCCAGCCAGGCACGGCGGGACAGGACCACGTTGTTGCGGTTCTTGTCCAGCTCGATGATCTTCGCCTCGAGCTCCTTGCCGACGTACGGCTGGAGGTCGCGGACGCGGCGCATCTCGACCAGGGAGGCCGGGAGGAAGCCACGGAGGCCGATGTCAAGGATGAGACCACCCTTGACGACCTCGATGACGGTACCGGTGACGATGCCGTCCTCTTCCTTGATCTTCTCGATCGTGCCCCAAGCGCGCTCGTACTGGGCGCGCTTCTTCGAGAGGATCAGGCGGCCTTCCTTGTCCTCCTTCTGAAGGACAAGGGCTTCGATCTCGTCGCCGACCTTGACGACCTCGTTCGGGTCGACGTCGTGCTTGATCGAGAGCTCTCGGCTCGGGATGACACCTTCGGTCTTGTAACCGATGTCGAGCAGGACCTCGTCCCGGTCGACCTTCACGATGACGCCGTCGACGATGTCGCCGTCGTTGAAGTACTTGATCGTCTCGTCGATCGCGGCGAGGAAGGCTTCCTCGTTACCGATGTCGTTGACCGCTACCTGCGGGGTGGTGGCGGTGGTCTCGGTGCTGCTCGTCATGTGGGAAAGGGCTCCGGTACGGACATTGAAGTCGTAGGTACTGCTACGCCGGGAGCCGTTGTCGCTCTGCAGAAGCCGGACAGCCTGGGAAGCGCGGGCCCGCTCCCCCTGACGGGAGAACGGAACGCACCTCGAAAACCGAGGGGACATACAACAGACGCGAGCGCAGCCTGCTAGGTCTGAGGAGCGCAGGCTCGCAGCGCAACTTGTAGCATACGGGGGCAGCCGGACAGGGTCAATGCGCGAAGGCGCACACCCGGGGCGGATCGCCGCATACCCGGCGCAAGAACTGCCGCGAGAGGCCGCGGAGAACGCATCCGGCCACCCGACGGCGACTCCCGGCCGGACACCCGGACGGGGGTCGGGTCGACGGACGGACGCGGGACGCGCCCCCGGCGATTCACGGAAGAGTACGACGAGGGAGCCGATCATCCAAGAGGCCGAACAGCCCGAGCCGGAAGCCACTCGGCGCACCGCATCGGGCACGGAGAGCAGCCGCGCGAACCGCGGCTGGTGGGACCGCAACGCCGACGAGTACCAGAGTGACCACGGCGCGTTCCTGGGGGACGGGAGGTTCGTCTGGGGGCCCGAGGGGTTGGACGAGGCCGATGCCCGGCTGCTGGGCCCGGCGGGCGCGCTGGAGGGTCGGGACGTCCTGGAGATCGGTGCCGGCGCGGCCCAGTGCGCGCGCTGGCTCGCGGAGCAGGGGGCGCGGCCGGTGGCGCTGGACCTGTCGCACCGGCAGCTGCAGCACGCGCTGCGGATCGGTGCGGACGGCATCGCCATGGTCGAGGCGGACGCCGGGGCCCTGCCCTTCCGGGACGGGTCCTTCGACCTGGCGTGCTCCGCGTACGGTGCGCTGCCGTTCGTCGCGGACCCGGTGCGGGTGCTGCGGGAGGTGCGGCGGGTGCTGCGGCCCGGCGGGCGGTTCGTGTTCTCGGTGACGCACCCGATCCGCTGGGCGTTCCCGGACGAGCCGGGTCCCGAGGGGCTGTCGGTGGCCGCCTCCTACTTCGACCGCACGCCGTACGTGGAGCAGGGCGAGGACGGCGAGGCGGTGTACGTCGAGCACCACCGGACGGTGGGCGACCGGGTGCGGGACGTGGTGGCCGGCGGGTTCCGACTGGTGGACCTCGTGGAGCCCGAGTGGCCGCTGTGGAACCGCGAGGAGTGGGGCGGTTGGTCACCGCTGCGGGGGCAGCTGATCCCCGGAACGGCGATCTTCGTCTGCGAACGGCACGAGTGACGCGGGTGCGCTCCGCACGTCCGGGGAAGTCAGCTCCGCACGTCCGCGTAAGTCATACGATCCGCTGATCCGACCCTGCCTGTGGATAACGGGACGCACCGGTCCCGACGAAGCAGCACACTGACCGCATGATCCGAACCGACGCACTCGACCGACTCCCGGTACGCGAAGCCGTTCCGGCCCTGCTGTCCGCCCTGGAGGCCCAGGGCACCGCGGTGCTCTGCGCGCCTCCCGGGACCGGCAAGACGACCCTGGTGCCGCTGGCGCTCGCGGGACTCGCGGGGTACGAGGGCGTCGGGGACGGCGGGGCGCCCCGCCGGGTGCTCGTCGCGGAGCCGCGACGGATCGCGGCGCGGGCCGCGGCACGCCGGATGGCGTGGCTGCTCGGGGAGCAGCCCGGCGAGAGCGTCGGCTTCACGGTGCGCGGGGAGCGGGTGGTGGGCCGGCGGACCCGGGTCGAGGTGGTCACGACCGGGGTCCTCCTCCAGCGCCTCCAGCGGGACCAGGAGTTGGCGGGGGTGGACGCCGTGGTCCTGGACGAGTGCCACGAACGGCACCTGGACGCGGACACGGCCGCCGCGTTCCTCCTCGACGTCCGGGGCACCCTCCGCCCCGACCTGCGCCTGGTGGCCGCTTCGGCGACGACCGACGCGCGCGGGTGGGCCGAGCTGATGGGCGGGGCGCCGGTGATCGAGACGGCCGGCACCTCCCATCCGGTGGACGTGGTGTGGGCACCCCCGCCCCGGGTGGTGCGTCCTGCGCACGGCATGCGCGTCGACCCGGCGATGCTGACGCACGTCGCGTCCGTGGTGCGCCGCGCACTGGCCGAGCGGGCGGGGGACGTCCTGTGTTTCCTCCCCGGGGTCGGTGAGATCGCGCGGGTCGCGGGCCAGTTGGCGGACTTCGCGGAGCAGAGCGACACGGAGGTCCTCCAGGTGCACGGGCGGGCGCCGGCCGGAGTGCAGGACGCGGTGCTGGCCGGTGGGTCCCGACGCCGGGTGGTCCTCGCGACGTCGGTGGCGGAGTCGAGTCTGACGGTGCCGGGCGTGCGGGTCGTGGTCGACTCGGGTCTGGCCCGGGAACCGCGGACGGACCACGCCCGGGGCCTCGGCTCCCTGACGACCGTGCGGGCGTCCCGGGCCGCGGCCCGACAGCGGGCGGGCCGGGCGGGGCGGGAGGCACCGGGCACGGTGTACCGCTGTTGGTCGCCGGCGGAGCACGACCGCTTGCCCCCGTTCCCCGCACCCGAGATCAAGGTGGCCGAACTGACCGCGTTCGCGCTCCAGGCCGCGGTGTGGGGCGATCCGGACGCGACCGGGCTGGCCCTGTTGGACGCCCCGCCGGCGGGCGCGATGGCCGCGGCCCGGTCGGTGCTGACGACGATCGGCGCGGTGGACGCGGCATCCGGGCGGGTCACCGCACGCGGCCTCCGGCTGGCGCGGGTCGGAGTGCACCCCCGGCTCGGGCGGGCACTGCTGGACGGGGCGGCCGAGGTCGGTGGGCGCCGCGCGGCCGAGGTGGTGGCCCTGCTGAGCGAGGAGCCTCCCCGGGAGTACGGGGACGACCTCGCCGCGGTGTGGCGCTCCGCGCGACGCGGCGGCGACGGGTACGCGGCCCGGTGGCGCTCGGAGGTGCGCCGGCTGACGGCCGCCCTGGACGGGGCGGGACCCTCGGCCGGAGCCGGGACGGGACCCGGGGCCGTGCCGACGGGGCAGGGGGACGCGCCGAACGACTCGCCGGCCGACGACCGGGACCGGGCCGGTGGCCTGGTGGTGGCGCTGGCGTTCCCCGAACGGTTGGCGCGCGAGCGGGGCGAGGGCGAGGGCGACTACCGGATGGTGTCGGGGACCCGTGCCGAGTTGGGTGGCGGTTCGGCCCTGCGGGGCGTCCCGTGGTTGGCGGTGGCGGTCGCGGACCGTCCGGCGGGCGCCGGGCACGCCCGGGTGCGACTGGCCGCCGTCGTGGACGAGGACGTCGCCCGCCGGGCCGCCGGGTCCCTGCACACGGAGGGCGCGGAGGTCGCCTGGTCCGAGGGGGACCTGATCGCCCGGCGGGTGGAACGGCTGGGGGCGGTGGAACTGACGGTGCGTCCGCTGCGGGACCCCGAACCCGAGCTGGTCCGGGAGGCCCTGCTCCAGGGACTGCGCCGGGAGGGGCTCGGGCTGCTGCGGTGGGACCGGGACGCGTTCGTACTGCGGCAGCGCCTGGCGTTCCTGCACCGGACGGTGGGCGGGGACTGGCCCGAGGTGTCCGACGAGGCGCTGCTCGCCCGGGCCGACGAGTGGCTGGAGCCCGAGCTGGGACGGGCCCGGGGTCGGGCGCAGCTCGCTCGGATCGACGCGGGGCAGGCGCTCACCCGGCTGCTGCCGTGGGCGAGCGGCGAGGCGGCCCGGCTCGACGCGCTGGCACCGGAGCGGATCGAGGTGCCCAGTGGTTCCCGCATCCGGGTGGACTACGCGGACCCCGAACGTCCCGTGTTGGCCGTGAAGTTGCAGGAGATGTTCGGGCTGGCGCGGACACCGGAGGTGGCGGGGGTGCCGCTGCTGGTGCACCTGTTGTCCCCCGCGGGACGACCGGCTGCGGTGACCGCCGACCTCGCCTCGTTCTGGACGGAGGGGTACCGCGCGGTGCGGGCCGAGCTGCGGGGGCGGTACCCCAAGCACCCGTGGCCGGAGGACCCGGCGGGGGCCCGGCCCACCCGGCACACCAAGGCGCGGGCCGGGAGCTGAACGACGCGCCTCCCCCGGGCGGTGCCGCCCGGCCGGATGTGCGACGCCCCCGCGTCCGTGGTGCCGGTGGACGCGGGGGCGGGCGGGGCAGCGGATCAGGTCGCGGGCGGGGCCTCGACCTTCAGTTCCACCGTGAGCGTGGCGCCCCCGGCGGTGGCGATGCGCAGCAGGAAGGTGCCGACGGCCTCGTCGGCGTGCAGCTGCGGCAGCCGCAGCAGTCCGTCCTTGTCGGTGACGAGGCCGGTGAGGGTGCGCACGGGCTTGCCTGCGGCGTCCTTGAAGTGCGGGCCCTTGTCGTTCGGGGTGGCGTCCTCGGCCGACGTGACCAGGGTGGCCGAGGCCGCGACGCGGGCGGCGGCAGCGCCCTTGTAGGTGGCCTTGACCTCGACGGCGTCCGCGAACTGGGCGCCGGGCACGCAGATCAGTTCCTTGTCGCCGGTGCGGACGAGGGCGTCGGCCTGGCGAGCGGTCACGGTCACCGGAAGGTCGGTCTGCACCGCACGCCCGACGAGAGCGGCGCGCACGAGGAAGCGGCCGACCTTCTCGCCCGCCACCAGCGCCGGCGCGGTGGCGATGCCGGCCCGGTCGGTGAGGACGGTGGCGACGCGCTCGCCACCGGGGAAGGTGGCGTCGGTGTCGCCGACGAGACTGAAGCGGACGCGCACCTTGCCCACCGGATCGCCCGACTTGTTCTGCGCACGGACCTTGGCGGCGTGGGCGAAGGTCCCGCCCGCGGTCGCCGTGAGTCGCCCGCCGCTCGCGTTCGCCAACCGCTTCACCGAGTCGGTCGGGGTGGAGGTGGGCGGGCTCGTGGGCGGGGTGGTCGGAGGTGTCGTGGGCGGAGTCGTCGGCGGAGTCGTGGGCGGGGTGGTGGGCGGGTCGCTCGGATCGGCACCACCGGGCGGCTTGGTGGGGTCGTCGGGGTCGGGCGACGGGGTCGGACCGGGCTTCGAAGGGCTGCGCGGCTTGTCGTTGTCGCCGTTGCCGCCGTTCTTGTCGTCGCCGTTGCCCTTGTCGTCGTCGCCGGAGCGGGGGGTGGACGAACCCGGGCGGTTGCCCGAGCCGTCGCCGCCTCCGCCGCCGGAGCCCCCGTCACTGCGGTCCCGGGGCACGGAGCCGGAGCCGTCGGGAATCTCGTGGGTGCCCTCGCGGTAGTACTCCAGCCACGACAGCACGGTGTTCGCGTACTCGGTGGACCGGTTGTAGCTGAGGATCGCCGCGCGGAGTTGGGGCGCCTTCGTGAGGTCCCGACCGCCCGCGCAGAGGTAACGTCCGGCGGCGAGCGCGGCGTCGTAGATGTTGTTGGGGTCGCGCTTGCCGTCTCCGTTGGCGTCGGCGCCCCACCCCTGGCCGTCCGGTCCGCCCTGACCCCAGGTGGAGGGGATGAACTGCATCGGTCCGACGGCGCGGTCGTACGTCGAGTCGCCGTCGAACGCCCCGTTGTCGGTGTCCGAGATGTTCGCGAAGCCGTTGCCGTCGAGGACGGGACCGAGGATCGGGGACGTCGTGGTGCCGTTGCCGTCGACCTGGCCGCCGCGGGCGTGGCCCGATTCGACCTTGCCGATCGCGGCGAGCAGCTCCCAGGGGAGGTTGCACTGCGGTTGGGAGGAACGCAGCGAGGATTCGGCCCGCTTGTAGGCGTCGAGCACGGTCGCCGGTATACCCGACTCCGATCTTCCCCCGTTGGCCGTCTCACCGGCAGTGGGCGGTACGGCCGGGCTCTTGAGCGGCGGCAGTTCGGTGTAGTAGGGCGAGTCACCGGTGGCCGAAGGGTCACCGCCCTGGAAGCCCGGTGCGTTGTCGGCGGACTGGAGCCCGGACGCCGAGTCGGTGACTCCTTGCGCACCGGGTGCGCCCGACGCGGACAGTGCCGCCACGGCCAACGCCGCGACGGCGGTGGTCGCCGCTCCCTTGCACAGCCTTCTGCCGAGGTACGCCGCCATTGAACCAGTTCTCCTCTCCGCCGCTGACAGATCCCGCGCGCGCGGTCCCTCACGCACGCTGTGACCCTACGGCAACTTCCTGTTCGGAGACATGGGTTCACACCCGAATTAAGGTGATTGATTCACCTATGGGGGATGGGCGGATACGGAGCCCGGCGGTAGGCGTTCCCCGTCGGAGACCGCTCACCGGATTCCACGCGGCGGACGCCCCGTCAGTTCCACGCCGGGACGAGCAGCGGCCCGCCCCGAGCGCGGTACGACCGGCAGACCGTCTCCCCCGAGCCCCAGTCCCCTCAGCCCCTCCAGGCCATCAGGCCATCAGGCCCAAGCATCCAAGCGCCCCGTGCCTCCGCCGGGCCCCGCGGGTTCAGCCCGTACGACGCGGTGGGCGGTTCCGCGTGCCGCTCCGGCGAAGGCGCCGGGCGAAGGAGTGCGGCAGGGCGGCCGCCCCCGGCGGCCAGCGGAAGGCGGTCGGGGACGCGCGGCGAACACTCGCCGCCGCACACCGCGCCCCGGTCCCGCGCGCCCTCCCCCACGGCCGCAGCGCGCGCAACCGACGCGACCACGACGAAGCCGCCCCACCACCCGAAGGCGGTGGGGCGGCGAGATCCCGTTCCCGGTCGGCGCGGCGCAGCACCGCGGACCGCGCGCCCTCGGCGGCGGCACCCACCGCGGATATCGGTGCCAGCAGCACCGCCACCGCCGTGGCGACCCCCGCGGTGAGGCTCGCACGCAGGTTGAGACCCATGCACGGCATCCTCGCGGTGCGGCTCCCCGGTGTCCCGGGGGCGCGGTCCAAGCGGGTGACCCGCCCCGGTGCGGCCGGCGGCCGGGGCCGTCAGTGCGCGGCGGACTCCCAGTCGCTGCCGGACCCCACGGACACGTCCAGCGGGGCCCGCAGCCGCACCGCGGCCGCCATCTCGCGGCGGACCAGTTCCTCCAGGGGTTCCCGCTCCCCGGGCGCCACCTCCAGGACGATTTCGTCATGGACCTGGAGGAGCATGCGCGAGGTCAGCCGGGCCTCCTGCATCGCTCGGTCGACGTTCAGCATGGCGATCTTGACGATGTCCGCGGCGGTGCCCTGGATCGGTGCGTTCAGGGCCATGCGCTCGGCCATCTCACGGCGCTGGCGGTTGTCGCTGTTGAGGTCGGGGAGGTAGCGGCGACGACCGAACAGGGTCTCCGTGTAGCCCGTGGCGCGGGCCTCCTCCACCACGCGGTGGAGGTAGTCGCGGACTCCGCCGAAGCGCTCGAAGTAGGTGTCCATCAGGGCGCGGGCCTCCGCCGCCTCGATGGTGAGCTGCTGGGAGAGGCCGAACGCCGACAGTCCGTACGCGAGGCCGTAGGACATGGCCTTGATCTTGCGACGCATCTCCGCGTCCACCGCGGACCGCTCCACCCCGAAGACCTGCGAGGCGACGGTGCTGTGCAGGTCCTCGCCGGAGGTGAACGCCTCGATGAGGCCCTCGTCCTCCGACAGGTGGGCCATGACCCGCAGTTCGATCTGGCTGTAGTCCGCGGTCATCAGGGACTCGAAGCCCTCGCCGACGACGAACCCGCGACGGATCGCGCGGCCCTCGTCGGTGCGGACCGGGATGTTCTGGAGGTTCGGTTCCGTGGAGGACAGCCGTCCCGTGGCCGCCACGGTCTGGTTGAAGGTGGTGTGGATGCGGCCGTCCGCGGCGATCGTCTTGATCAGGCCCTCGACCGTGACCCGCAGCTTCGCCTGCTCGCGGTGGCGCAGCATGACGACGGGCAGTTCGTGATCGGTCTGGGTGGCGAGCCAGGCCAGGGCGTCCGCGTCGGTGGTGTACCCCGTCTTGGTCTTCTTGGTCTTCGGCAGGTCGAGCTCGCCGAAGAACACTTCCTGGAGCTGCTTGGGCGAACCGAGGTTGAACTCGTGGCCCACCGAGGCGTGGGCCTCCTTCACCGCCTGCTGGACCGCACCGGCGAACATCTGCTCCATGGATTCGAGATGGGCCCGGTCGGCCGCGATGCCGTGCCGTTCCATCCGTGCCAGCAGCTCCGAGGTGGGCAGTTCCACGTCCCGCAGCAGGTCTGCGGCGCCGACCTCCGGCAGCCGCACCTCGAAGGCCCCGCCGAGGTCGAGGACGGCCCGCGCCTGCACCATCAGTGCGTCCGCTTCCGCCTGCTCGTCCGCGCCGAACGCCAACTGGCCGTCGGCCGCCGACGCGGGCGCCAACTCCCGGCCGAGGTACTCCAGGGTCAACGCGTCGAGCGCGAAGGAGCGGCGGCCCGGCTTCACCAGGTACGCGGCGAGCGCGGTGTCCATCGTGATGCCGTCGATGCTCCAGCCGTGCTCGGCGAAGACCCGCATGACGTTCTTGGCGTTGTGCAGCACCTTCGGGGCGGCGGGGTCGGCCAGCCAGGCGGCGAAGGCGTTCTCGTCGGCCTGGTCGAGCTGGGCCGGGTCGAACCAGGCCGCCGCCCCGTCCGCCGCGGCGAGCGCGATCTCGGTGACCGTGCCCGAGCCGAGCGACCAGGTGTCCACCACGGCCAGGCCGAGGGGCCGGCCGCCGTGCTCGGCGAGCCAGGGGGCGACCTCGCCCGTGGCCAGCACCGTGCCGTCGACCTCGACGCCCGCCTCGACCACCGGCTCCTCGGCGATCGCTCCCGGGTCCACCGCGAGCAGCCGCTCCCGCAGCGACGGATTGCGGATCTCCAGCGTGTCCAGGACCATCGCCACGGCCGTGCGGTCGTAGGGGGCGCGGGCCAGCTCGGTGACCGTGCGCGGCAGTTCCACGTCCCGGGTCAGTTCGGTGAGCCGGCGGTTCAGCTTCACGGCGTCCAGGTGGTCGCGGAGGTTCTGGCCGACCTTGCCCTTGACCTCGTCGACGCGTTCCACCAGCTCCGCGAACGAACCGAACTGGTTGATCCACTTCGCGGCCGTCTTCTCGCCCACTCCGGGGATGCCGGGCAGGTTGTCGGACGGGTCGCCGCGCAGGGCGGCGAAGTCCGGGTACTGCGCGGGCGTCAGGCCGTACTTCTCCTGGACCTTCTCCGGGGTGAACCGGGTCAGCTCCGACACGCCCTTCGTCGGGTAGAGCACCGTGGTGTGCTCGCTGACCAGTTGGAACGAGTCGCGGTCGCCCGTGACGATCAGCACCTCGAAGCCCTCGGCCTCGGCGCGCGTCGCCAGGGTCGCGATGACGTCGTCGGCCTCGAAGCCGTCGACCGCGAAGCGCTCCGCGTGCATCGCGTCGAGCAGTTCGCCGATCAGCTCGACCTGGCCGCGGAACTCGTCGGGGGTCTTCGAACGGTTCGCCTTGTACTCGGTGAACTCCTCGGAGCGCCACGTCTTGCGGGAGACGTCGAACGCCACCGCGAAGTGCGTGGGCGCCTCGTCACGCAGGGTGTTCGCCAGCATCGACGCGAAACCGTAGATCGCGTTCGTCGGCTGGCCCGTCGCGGTGGTGAAGTTCTCCGCGGGCAGCGCGAAGAACGCGCGGTACGCCAGTGAGTGCCCGTCCATGAGGAGCAGCCGCGGTCGGTCGCCGTCCGCGCCCGCTGCCGTCCCGGTCTTCTTCGATGCTGTCTCTGCCACGCCCCCGATCCTGCCACGCTCCACTGACAGCGGACTCCGCCGCCGCCCGCCGCCGGGGCCCTGTCACACCCCCGTGGGAGGATCGGGGGGCCGTGATCACCGCGGCGACCGGACCCGCTGCTCGACGAGGAGCCGAGATGGCCAGCAAACCGCCCCAGAGCGACCCGGTGCAGGACTCCCCCGAGGTGTCCCCGCCCCCGCACTCGGCGGCCGGGCTGCCCGGCATCGGCCACGGCCTGCGCGCGGCGCAGCAGCAGATGGGGGTGCGGCGCGCCGCACTCACCCTGCTCCGGGTCAACCAGAAGGACGGCTTCGACTGCCCGGGGTGCGCCTGGCCCGAGCCCGAGCACCGGCACGCGGCCGAGTTCTGCGAGAACGGGGCGAAGGCCGTCGCCGAGGAGGCGACCCTGCGGCGGGTCGCTCCCGCGTTCTTCGCCGCGCACTCGGTGGCCGACCTCGCCGAGCGCAGCGGCTACTGGCTCGGTCAGCAGGGGCGCCTCACCCACCCGATGTACCTGGCCGAGGGCGCGGAGCACTACGAACCGGTCGGCTGGGACCGGGCCTTCGCGATCGTGGCCGAGGAGCTGAACGCCCTGGGCTCGCCCGACGAGGCCGTCTTCTACACCTCGGGCCGCACCAGCAACGAGGCCGCGTTCCTGTACCAGCTGTTCGTCCGCGAGTTCGGCACCAACAACCTCCCGGACTGCTCGAACATGTGCCACGAGTCCTCCGGCTCCGCGCTCACCGAGACGCTGGGGGTCGGCAAGGGCAGTGTGCTGCTGGAGGACCTGTACCGGGCGGACCTGATCGTCGTCGCCGGGCAGAACCCGGGGACGAACCACCCGCGGATGCTCACCGCGCTGGAGAAGGCCAAGGCGTCCGGCGCGAGGATCATCACGGTGAACCCGTTGCCCGAGGCCGGCATGGAACGGTTCAAGAACCCCCAGACCCCCAAGGGCCTGGCGAGGGGCACCGCGCTCACGGACCTGTTCCTCCAGATCCGCATCGGCGGCGACCAGGCCCTGTTCCGGCTGCTGAACCGACTGCTGCTCGACGCCGAAGACGGCGTCGACCGCGCGTTCGTCCGGGAACACACCCACGGGTACGAGGAGTTCGCGGCGGTCGCCCGCAGCGCCGACTGGGACGAGACGCTGGCCGCCACCGGGCTGGAGCGCGGCGCGATCGAGGAGGCGCTGCGCATGGTCCTCGCCTCCCGGCGCACGGTCGTGTGCTGGGCGATGGGCCTCACCCAGCACAAGCACTCCGTCCCCACCATCCGCGAGGTCGTCAACCTCCTGCTGCTGCGCGGTGCGATCGGCCGCCCCGGTGCGGGCGTGTGCCCGGTGCGCGGCCACTCCAACGTGCAGGGCGACCGGACGATGGGCATCTTCGAGCGCCCGGCGCCCGCCTTCCTCGACGCCCTGGAGCGGGAGTTCGGCTTCGCGCCGCCGCGCGCCCACGGCTACGACGTGGTGCGGGCGATCCGCGCGCTGCGCGACGGCGACGCGAAGGTCTTCCTCGCGATGGGCGGCAACTTCGTCTCGGCGTCCCCCGACACCGAGGTCACCGAGGCGGCGATGCGGCGCGCCCGGCTGACCGTGCACGTCTCCACCAAGCTCAACCGTTCGCACGTGGTCACCGGGGCCCGCGCGTTGATCCTCCCGACCCTCGGACGCACCGAGCGCGACCTCCAGGCGCACGGCGAGCAGTTCGTCACCGTCGAGGACTCCATGGGGATGGTGCACGCCTCCCGCGGGCGCCTCGCCCCGGCGGGCCCGGAGCTGCTCTCCGAGCCGGCCATCGTGTGCCGTCTCGCGCGCGCCGTCCTCGGCGGCCGGAGCAGCACCCCCTGGGAGGAGTTCGCCGGCGACTACGCCACCGTCCGCGACCGCATCGCCCGGGTGGTCCCGGGCTTCGAGGACTTCAACGTCCGGATCGCGCGGCCCGGCGGCTTCACCCTGCCCCACGCACCGCGCGACGAGCGCCGTTTCCCCACCGCCACCGGGAAGGCCAACTTCACCGCCGCGCCCGTCGAGTACCCCCGGGTGCCCGCCGGTCGGCTGCTGCTCCAGACCTTGCGCTCCCACGACCAGTACAACACCACCGTCTACGGACTCGACGACCGTTACCGGGGCATCAAGAACGGTCGCCGCGTGGTGCTGGTGCACCCCGAGGACGCCCGGACGCTCGGCTTCGCGGACGGGTCGTACGTCGATCTGGTCAGCGAGTGGCGTGACGGGGTCGACCGCCGGGCACCGGGGTTCCGGGTCGTCCACTACCCGACCGCCCGGGGGTGCGCCGCCGCGTACTACCCGGAGACCAATGTCCTCGTCCCCCTCGACTCGACCGCCGACACCAGCAACACGCCCGCGAGCAAGTCCGTCGTCGTCCGACTGGAACCGTCCACCACCGCCTAAGCGTTCGCTCAGTCGACCTGATAGAACGGGTCCGGCGTGTCAGGTGCACCCGACACGCACGGACGTGGACGAATCCGAACGGAGTGGACCCGTGGGCGAACAGCAGGCCGTGAAGTTCCCGCAAGAGGTCATCGACGAGTACGCGAGCCTGGGCGTCGACCTGCCGTCCCTGTTCTCGGCCGGGCACCTCGGCACCCGGATGGGCATCGAACTCGTCGAGGCGTCCGCCGAGCGCGTCGTCGCCACCATGCCCGTCGAGGGCAACACCCAACCGTACGGACTCCTGCACGGCGGCGCCTCGGCCGTGCTCGCGGAGACCCTGGGATCCATCGGTGCGATGTTGCACGGCGGCGCCGGCAAGATCGCGGTGGGCGTGGACCTCAACTGCACCCACCACCGCGGCGTGCGCTCCGGCGTCGTCACCGGCGTGGCCGTCCCCGTCCACCGGGGCCGTTCCACCGCCACGTACGAGGTCGTCATCACCGATGCGGAGGACCGGCGGGTGTGTACCGCCCGTCTCACCTGCCTGCTCCGCGAGGCGGGCACCCGGGCGAGCTGACCCGGGACGGCCCCGGAGGACGCCGCCGCGGGCAGGCGACTCCGGGGACGGGCCGGGTGACCACCCGGTTCCCCCCTCCAGGGGCCACCTTGTCCACCATGCGGACAGCGCGGCGACCCGTCCACCCCTGCGCACGGCGGCTTTCGACGCTCCGGGCCGGTCGGCCCGTCGCCCCCTCGACCCCGGTCACCCAGCGAGACGCCCACCGCCCCCCTGACCGGCCCGTTCCCCCGGTGCGGACGCCCCGTCACCCCTCGTGCCGTGCAGGCCGTACGCACCGGCAGCCCCTCCGGCGCACCCGCCCGCGGGAACGACCACGACCCCGTAGCGAGCCGGCCCGCCACGCACGGGCCGCTCCCACCGGCCGGTGGGCCCCCTCGGGCACCGCGCCGCGCACCACCAGGTGCCGCCCGGTGTTCGCGTCCGGAAATCGGGCACCCCAGCGGCCCCGGGATCAGCCCGGACCAGGGCGAACCACCCCACCGCGCCCGCTTTCCGCCCGCACGACACCCGACGAGCACTCCGATGCCGTGCGGGCGCGGCGGTGACGCGCGTCAAGCCCCCGACCGGGACGCCGCGTCGCCGCAGCCCGCTCCGGCAGTCACCGGACCGGCGCGACGCGGCGGGCGGACGACCCGTTCAACATTCACAGGAATCCCAGAAACCCTTCTCCGTATCACCATCGATTCCCTCCGTTGCCGGGAAAGCCCGGACATCACACACCCCAGGAGCGGACATAGAGGGACGTTCACTTCGAACTCCCACTGAATACCGAACCCTCCTCGGAAAACTTCACGCTACGTAACACGGAAGCAATACTCGTTGAACATCTCAATGTTAGCGGCATCTAAATTATCGATCATTTCCGGACGGTCAAAACGATCATCAAACGCCCCTTCTCCGGCACCCACCGCACCACCAAGCGGAAGTGCGGACTCTCAGAATGTGGACCACACGGAGAAACCGCCGAAGCCATCCGAACGACAAGGAGCGGAATCGTAAATTCCGGCCCGTCATAACAAGAGAGTCACAAGCGCGCCCACGCCACTGCCCCGGGCCGGGGCTCAGGCTTAGAGTCACCGCCAGTCACCGCTCCATCGGGAGTTCGGTACCAGCCCGGCATTGTTCCGACCCAAACAGGGACGGACCTGTCGGCGGAAAGGACTGATTGTGCGACAGCGCTCTTTGCTGATACTCACCTCCGTTCTCACCACCGGAGCGCTCACCCTCACCGCTTGTGGATCACGCGACGACGGGGGCTCCGGAGACGACTCAGGCGGCGACACCACCCTCACCATCGGAGTGGACGCGCCCCTGTCCGGCGAGAATTCCGCCACCGGACTCGGCATCCAGTACGGCGTCAAGATCGCCATTGACGACGCGAACAAAAAGAAGCTCGTCCCCGGCGTGAAATTCGTACTCAAAGCACTTGACGACAAGGCCCAGCCCGCCACCGGTCAGCAGAACGCCTCGGCCCTCGTGGGGGACGAACAGGTCGTGGGCGTGGTCGGCCCGCTCAACTCGGGCGTCGCCCAGACCATGCAGCAGGTGTTCGCCTCCGCCAACCTGGTGCAGATCAGCCCCTCCAACACCGACCCCGCCCTGACCCAGGGCAAGGACTGGCAGAGCGGCAACAAGAAGCGCCGCTACCCCACGTACTTCCGCACCGCCACCACCGACGCCCTCCAGGGCGGCTTCGCCGCGGACTACGCGTACAACGGGCTCAAGAAGAAGAAGGTCTTCGTCGTCGACGACAAGCAGACCTACGGCGCCGGCCTGGCGAAGATCTTCCGCGAGCAGTTCAAGAAGCTCGGCGGCACCGTCGTCGGCACCGACAGCGTCAACACCGGCGACAAGGACTTCGGCGCCCTCGTCACCAAGATCGAGGACGCCAAGGCCGACCTCGTCTACTACGGCGGCCAGTACGACGAGTCCCAGCTCATCACCAAGCAGTTGAAGGAGGCCGGGGCGAAGATCCCGCTCTTCGGCGGCGACGGCATGTTCACCCCCACCTACATCGAGACCGCCGGTGGCACCTCCGAAGGCGACCTCGTGACCTCCGTCGGCGTGCCCGTCGACACCCTCCCCGCAGCCAAGCAGTTCATCGACACCTACAAGGCCAAGGGCTACAAGGGCGACTACGGCACCTACGGCGGCTACTCCTACGACGCCGCCACCGCCATCGTCAACGCCGTCAAGGCGGTCAAGGAAGCGAACGGCGACAAGCTGCCCACCGGGGACGACCTGCGCAAGAAGGTCGTCGAAGAGGTCGGCAAGAGCGACTTCGAAGGCATCGCCGGCAAGGTCTCCTTCGACGAGTTCGGAGACACCACCAACAAGCAGCTGACCGTGTACCAGGTCAAGGGCGGCAAGTGGGAAGCCGTCAAGACCGGTACCTACAACGGCTGACCCGCCCGCACCACGACCCCCGCACCACCAGACGGCACCGGTTCCGCCCAGGGCCGCGCGGCAGGCAGATCCCCACCGCGCGGCCCCTCGTCTGGCCCCGCCCTGCCCACCCCCAGTGACCATGGAGGCCACGCGGTGAACACTCTGCCGCAGCAGCTGGCCAACGGGCTGCTCCTCGGCTCGATGTACGGGCTGATCGCCATCGGATACACGATGGTCTACGGCATCGTCCAGCTGATCAACTTCGCGCACGGCGAGATCTTCATGATCGGCGGCTTCGGCGCGCTGACCATCTACGCCTACGTCCTGCCGGCCGGCACCTCGATCTGGGCGGCCCTGCCGCTGATGCTCATCGGCGGTGGACTCTTCGCCGTCCTCTTCGCCGTGGGAGCCGAACGCTTCGCCTACCGCCCCCTGCGCGGAGCACCACGGCTCGCCCCCCTCATCACCGCCATCGGCCTCTCCCTGGCCCTCCAGGAAGTCGTCCGCAACTTCTACCCCCGCGCCGACAAGCCCCGCGTCTTCCCCGAACTCGGCGGGGGCAGCTACGAGATCGGCACCCTCACCGTCACCAACGCCGACGTCTTCCTGATCAGCATCGCCGCCGTCTGCATGACCTCCCTCGCCCTCTTCGTCCGGCGCAGTCGCACCGGACGCGCCATGCAGGCCACCGCGCAGGACCCCGACACCGCGCAGCTCATGGGCATCGACACCAACCGCATCATCGTGATCGCCTTCGCCATCGGCGGATTCTTCGCCGCGGTCGCCGCCGTCGCCTACGGCTTCAAGTACGGTCACGTCGAGTACCGCATGGGCTTCATCATGGGCCTCAAGGCGTTCACCGCCGCCGTGCTCGGCGGCATCGGCAACATCTACGGCGCCATGCTCGGCGGAGTGGTGCTCGGCATCGCCGAAACCCTCGCCAGCGCCTACATCGACGGCATCCCCGGCATGGAACAGCTCGGCGGCTCCAGTTGGGCCAACGTCTGGGCCTTCTGCCTCCTCATCCTCGTCCTGCTGTTCCGGCCCCAGGGCCTGCTCGGCGAGCGCGTCGCGGACAGGGCGTGACCACCATGACGACCACCCCGCGCACCACCGCGCTGCTGCCGCTGCCGACCCCCGCAGCCCGTGCCCTGGTCCTCGCCGGCGGCCTGGCGAGCACCGTCTCGCCCTTCCTCGCCTGGACCTGGACCAGTAACTTCCCCGGTGACCTCACCGTCTACGGGTACCCCGGCGGGCTCCAGTGGATGACCCTCATCGCCGGCGTGCTCACCGCCCTCTACGCGCTCGCCTCCTACGGCGTGCCCGGCGTGCGCCGGCTGAACCCGGGTGGCGGCGACGCCCCCCTCGCCCTCACCGCACTCGGCCTCTTCGCCACCACCTGGTTCACCGTCATCGCGATCGCCGTCACCCTCGGCGGCCTGGCGAACCTCGAACCCGGGGCCTACGTCGCCGCGGTGGCCGCCGCCCTGCCCCTGATCGGCGCACTGGCCCTCCCCCAGCAGGCGCCGCCCCCCGCCGACGGCACCGCGGCACGGACCGCCGCGCTGCGCCCGCTGGTCAAGAAGCCCGACCGGATACCCGCGCCCTCCCCCCTCGCGCCCTGGGTGCAGCGGGCCGTGATCACCCTGGTCGCCTTCGCCGGACTGGGCGTCTTCACCTTCGGGGTGGACACCCCCTCCGAAGAGGGCGAGACCTTCATCGGCTACCTGATCGTGGTGGTCTTCGGTATCTGGGCGCTCAGCACCGCCGGGATCGTCGACCGGCTTTCCCGGCTCGCCGCCGACAACCGCGCCTTCACCCTGGCCATGGGCTTCGCCGCGGCCATCGTCTTCCCGTTCACCCAGACCAACGACCACTACGCCAACATCGGCGTCAACATCCTCATCTTCGGCACCGTCGCCCTCGGCCTCAACATCGTCGTCGGCCTCGCCGGACTCCTCGACCTCGGGTACGTGGCCTTCCTCGGTGTCGGCGCCTACGCCGCCGCCCTGGTCTCCGGCTCCGAGTTCTCCCGCTTCTCGGGGGTGCAGTTCCCCTTCTGGGCCGCCGCCCTCACCGGCGCCGCCGCCTCGTTGATCTTCGGCGTCCTGATCGGCGCCCCCACCCTGCGCCTGCGCGGCGACTACCTCGCCATCGTCACCCTGGGCTTCGGGGAGATCTTCCGCATCGCCGTCAACAACCTCGACGGCGAATCCGGCCCCGACATCACCAACGGCCCCAACGGCATCCCCTCCATCCCCGACCTCACGATGTTCGGATTCGACTTCGGTGAGAGCCACCAGGTCGCCGGCATCACTCTCGGTCGGTTCGCCAACTACTACCTGCTGATGGTCGTGATCATGGCCATCGTGGTCCTCGTCTACAACCGGGCCGCCGACTCCCGCATCGGCCGGGCCTGGGTCGCCATCCGCGAGGACGAGACCGCCGCCACCGCCATGGGCATCAACGGCTTCCGCGTCAAGCTCATCGCCTTCGCCCTCGGCGCCGCGCTCGCCGGGCTCGCCGGCACCGTCAGCGCCCACGTCACCTACAGCGTGGTCCCGAACCCCTACCAGTTCGCCGGGTCCACCCCGCCCAACTCCGCGTTCCTCCTCGCCGCCGTCGTCCTGGGCGGCATGGGCACCGTCAGCGGGCCCCTGCTCGGCGCCGCGCTCCTCTACCTGCTGCCGGAGAAGCTCGTCTTCCTCCAGGACAAGTCCCTGCTCGCCTTCGGCATCGCCCTGGTGCTCCTCATGCGCTTCCGCCCCGAAGGCATCATCGCCAACCGCCGCCAGCAACTCGAATTCCACGAAACCGGGCAACTCGACGTCCCCGATCGAGGGCTCGAACCGGGCCCCGGCGCGCACACCACCAAGGCGGGGGCGTGACCACCATGAGCACCGACACCACCACCGCCACCGCCGGCCCCACCCTCCTCGAAGCCACCGGCGTCACCATGCGCTTCGGCGGCCTCACCGCCGTGCGGTCCGTGGACTTCACCGTCAACGCCGGCGAGATCGTCGGTCTCATCGGCCCCAACGGCGCCGGGAAGACGACCTTCTTCAACTGCCTCACCGGGCTCTACGTCCCCACCGAAGGCACCGTCGCCTACCGGGGCACCGTCCTCCCGCCCAAACCCCACCTCGTCACCCAGGCCGGCATCGCCCGCACCTTCCAGAACATCCGGCTCTTCGCCAACATGACCGTCCTGGAGAACGTGCTCGTCGGACGGCACACCCGCACCAAGGAAGGGCTCTGGTCCGCGCTGCTGCGCGGCCCCGGGTTCAAGAAGGCCGAACGTGAGTCCGAGGAACGCGCGATGGAGCTCCTCGACTTCATCGGGCTCGCCCGCAAACGCGACCACCTCGCGCGCAACCTCCCCTACGGCGAGCAGCGCAAACTGGAGATCGCCCGGGCCCTCGCCAGCGACCCCGGGCTCCTCCTCCTCGACGAGCCCACCGCCGGCATGAACCCCCAGGAGACCCGCACCACCGAAGAGCTCGTCTTCGCCATCCGGGACCAGGGCATCGCCGTCCTCGTCATCGAGCACGACATGCGCTTCATCTTCAACCTCTGCGACCGGGTCGCCTGTCTCGTCCAGGGCGAGAAGCTGGTCGAAGGCACCAGCAGCGTGGTCCAGAGCGACGAACGCGTGATCGCCGCCTACCTCGGCACCCCCTTCGACGGGGCGCCCGAGGACTCCGCCCTCGCCGAGGTCGTCGCCGCCGAGGCCGCCGCCCACACCGACCCGGCCGGTGGCTCCGCGGAAGCCGACGCCCCGCGCGAGACACCGCCCGAGGCCCCGTCCGGCGGCCCGCACGAAGGCACCCGCGCCACCCGCCCGGAAGGGGACACCCCGTGACCGCGCTCCTGGAAGTCAAGGACCTCAAGGTCGCCTACGGCAAGATCGAGGCCGTCAAGGGCATCTCCTTCACCGTGGACGCGGGACAGGTCGTCACCCTCATCGGCACCAACGGAGCGGGGAAGACCACCACCCTGCGCACCATCTCCGGCCTCCTGAAACCGCTCAGCGGCAGCATCACCTTCGCCGGCACCCCCCTCGGCGCCACCCCCGCCCACAAGATCGTCGCCCTCGGGCTCGCCCACTCCCCCGAAGGCCGCCACATCTTCCCCCGGCTCACCATCGAGGAGAACCTCCAACTCGGCGCCTTCCTCCGCAAGGACACCGAGGGCATCCAGCAGGACGTCCAGCGCGCCTACGACCTCTTCCCCATCCTCGGCGAACGCCGCAGACAAGCCGCCGGCACGCTCTCCGGCGGCGAGCAGCAGATGCTCGCCATGGGCCGCGCCCTGATGTCCCGCCCCAAACTGCTCATGCTCGACGAGCCGTCCATGGGCCTCTCGCCGATCATGATGCAGAAGATCATGGCCACCATCGCCGAGCTCAAGGCCCAGGGCACCACCATCCTGCTCGTCGAACAGAACGCCCAGGCCGCGCTCTCCCTCGCCGACCAGGGGCACGTGATGGAGATCGGCAAGATCGTCCTGTCCGGCGCCGGGCCCGACCTCCTCCACGACGAGTCGGTCCGCAAGGCGTACCTCGGCGAGGACTGACCCCGTACACGACGAGGCCCGCCGCCCGGAGATCCCCTCCCGGGCGGCGGGCCTCCCGCGTACCGCGGTGCGCGTGCCTACTGCTGCTGGTCCTTCGCGGCCCGGCGCTCCTTGCCGTCCTCGATCACGGCCTCCGCGACCTCCCGCATCGACAGCCGACGGTCCATCGACGTCTTCTGGATCCAGCGGAACGCGGCGGGCTCCGACAGGCCGTACTCGGTCTGGAGCACCGACTTGGCCCGGTCCACCAGCTTCCGTGTCTCCAGGCGCTGCGTCAGGTCCGCGATCTCCTGCTCCAGCGTGCGCAGCTCCGTGAAGCGCGAGACCGCCATCTCGATCGCCGGCACGACGTCGCTCTTGCTGAACGGCTTCACCAGGTACGCCATCGCGCCCGCGTCGCGCGCCCGCTCGACCAGGTCCCGCTGGGAGAACGCGGTCAGCATCAGGACCGGGGCGATCGAGTCCTCCGCGATGCGCTCGGCGGCGGAGATCCCGTCCAGCTTCGGCATCTTCACGTCCAGGATGACCAGGTCCGGACGGAGTTCCCGGGCCAGTTCGACGGCCCGCTCGCCGTCGCCCGCCTCGCCGACCACGCTGTAGCCCTCTTCCTCCAGCATCTCTTTGAGGTCGAGGCGGATGAGTGCCTCGTCCTCGGCGATGACGACGCGGGTCGTCAGGGGAGGCACGTGCGACTTGTCGTCGTCTTCTACGGGCTGGGGCGGCTCGGGGGCGGTCACCTGGGGCTCCTCGTGGCGGGCCTGTCTGTCGTGGCAATGCAGCCTACCCAGCAGCGGACACGGGCGCCGACCCGGTATGCTGCTCGGGTGCCCTGCCGGGTTGGCGGAATGGCAGACGCTGATGTCTCAAACACATCTGTCCGAAAGGACGTGCGGGTTCGAATCCCGCACCCGGCACGCTTGAAGCGGAAGTTCACCTCGGTGTGAACCTCCGCTTTTTTTCTACCCGAAGCAGCCGTGCTCACGCAGGGTGGCCACGCCGTACCCGCCGGGAAAGTCGTGCGTCCTCGCCCGGCGGGTCTCGGTGGCCGCGTACCCGCGGCGGTCCGTCAGGACGGGTTGTCCCCGATGTGGTGGATGCGGACCAGGTTGGTGGAGCCGGAGACCCCGGGCGGGGAGCCGGCGGTGATCACCACCGTGTCGCCCTTCTTGCAGCGGCCGATCTTCAGCAGTTGCTCGTCGACCTGCTCGACCATCGCGTCGGTGGAGTCGACGTGCGGGCCCAGGAAGGTCTCGACGCCCCAGGTGAGGTTGAGCTGGGAGCGCGTCGCCGGGTCGGGCGTGAAGGCGAGCAGGGGGATCGGCGAGCGGTAGCGGGACAGCCGCTTGACGGTGTCACCGGACTGGGTGAAGGCGACCAGGAACTTGGCGCCGAGGAAGTCACCCATCTCGGCGGCGGCCCTGGCTACCGCTCCGCCCTGCGTACGGGGCTTGTTGGCCTCGTCGAGGGGCGGCAGGCCCTTGGCGAGGAGGTCCTCCTCGGCCGCCTCGACGATGCGCGCCATGGTCCGCACGGTCTCGACGGGGTACTTCCCCACGCTCGTCTCGCCGGAGAGCATGACGGCGTCGGTGCCGTCGATGACGGCGTTGGCGACGTCGGACGCCTCCGCGCGGGTCGGCCGGGAGTTCTCGATCATCGAGTCGAGCATCTGGGTGGCGACGATGACGGGCTTGGCATTGCGCCTGGCGAGTTTGACGGCCCGCTTTTGCACGAGCGGAACCTGCTCCAGGGGCATTTCGACGCCGAGGTCACCACGGGCCACCATGATGCCGTCGAATGCGGCGACGATGCCCTCGATGTTGTCGACGGCCTGGGGCTTTTCGACCTTGGCGATGACCGGAACGAATCGCCCCTCTTCCCGCATGATGCGATGGACGTCCCTGATGTCCTGTCCGCTCCGGACGAAGGAAAGGGCGATGACGTCGAACCCGGTGCGCAATGCCCAGCGGAGGTCGTCCTGGTCCTTGGTGGAGAGCGCGGGGACGGAGACGGCGACACCGGGGAGGTTCAGGCCCTTGTGGTCGGAGACCATGCCGCCCTCGATGACGGTGGTGCGCACCCGCGGGCCGTCCACGGCGACGACTTCGAGGGTGACCTTGCCGTCGTCCACGAGGATGCGTTCGCCCGTGGTCACGTCGGCGGCGAGGCCGTCGTACGTGGTCCCGCAGGTGTGGCGGTCGCCCTGGACGCCGTCCTCGACGGTGATGGTGAAGGTGTCCCCGCGTTCAAGGAGTACGGGACCTTCGGTGAAGCGACCGAGCCGGATCTTCGGGCCTTGAAGGTCGGCGAGGGCGCCGACGCTGCGGCCGGTCTCGTCGGAAGCCTTGCGGACGCGGTGGTAGCGCTCCTCGTGGTCGGCGTAGGAGCCGTGGCTGAGGTTGAAGCGGGCTACGTCCATTCCGGCTTCGACCAGTGACTTGATCTGGTCGTACGAGTCGACGGCGGGGCCCAGGGTACAGACGATTTTTGCTCGGCGCATGGTTCGAGAGTAGAGCTTACTGACGGGTAGGAAATTGGTATGAGGTGACTGCCCAACATCCTTTGCATGAAAGGGTTTTAACAACTGTTGAATTGTGCACAGGGGTGCTCCGATGAGCATTTCCCGACGCCGGGGTGCGGCTATTCGGGCACGCGGGGTAGCCGCGAGCAGCCACCGGGGAAAAGCCGGGCGGGCCGGGTCACAGACGCGGCGGGACGAGGGTGAAGCGGGCGTGCACGGCGGCGTTGACGTACTGGCGCTGGGGTTCGAGGTCGAGCGGCGGGGCGTCAGCACCCTTGACGGCGCCGCCGGCGCCGCCGGCGAACCCGGCGGACCCGGCGGACCTGAAGCCTCGGGCCGCTGCGGGGCTCCAGTCGGCGCCGGCCGGCGTATCGGCGCCGATGTCGGCGAGTTCGACCAGGTGGGCGACGGTGGTGCCGAGGGCCTCGGCGTACTCCCGGGCCCGCGTGACCGCGTCGTGGACGGCCCGCCGACGGACCTCGCGGTGCAGGGGCGAGGTGGGGCGCAGGCCCCACCAGGGGCCCTCGACCCGGGTGAGGTCCTGGTCGGCGAGCCGGGTGGTGAGTTCGCCGAGCACGTCGAAGTCGCCGAGTTCCGCGGTGAGGTGGATGTGCCCCTGGTAGTGGCGCACGTGGTCGGCCCGGCCGCGCTTGGTGAGGTGCGGGGTGAGGGTGAGGGTGCCGGTCTCCAGGTGCTCCACGGCGTCCCCCTGGGCGCGGATCAGGTCGAGGGTGGCGGTGTTGCGACGGGTGAGGTTGGTCAACAGCCGGGTGCGGTCGGTGTCGCGGGCGGTGAGGGTGACGGTGATGCGGGCGGTCTCGGGGGCGGCTTCGAGGTGGGCCTCCCCGCGGACGGCGAGCCGGGGGGTGTCCGGGGTGCCGTAGGGCAGCGCGGTGGACTCGGCGGGGTGCTGAGGGGTGGTCATGGGGCCACTGTGGCACGGGGACGGGACCGACGGGCGCGGGCGTCGGAGGCGAGCGGGGTGCGACGGGGTCCGCTGGCGGTGGCCCGAGGGGGTGGGGGCGGATCAGCGGGGGCGGTCAGCGGGCTTCCTTGAGGGGGGTGAGCGTCAGTTCCCCGACGGGGCCGACGGGTGCGGGCCGGCTGAGCCCGAAGGTGGTGAAGGCGGTGCGGGCGGGCAGCGGGTAGGGGTTCTTGCCGGTCACGGAGTTGAGGATGGTGGCGCTGCGCCAGGCGGCGAGCCCCAGGTCCGGGGTGCCGACGCCGTGGGTGTGGCGTTCCGCGTTCTGGACGTAGAGGTGGCGGCCGGTGGCGCCCAGGGAGGGGGCCAGGACGAGGCGTTGGTGTCGGTCGACGCGGAGCCGTCCGGAGGCGTCGTGGCGCAGGTGGGGGGTGAGTTCGGCGAGCAGGGGGGTCAGGGGGCGTTCGCGGTAGCCGGTGGCGAGGACGACGGCGTCGGTGGTGAGGCGGCTGCGGGTGCGCTGCTGGGCGTGTTCCAGATGGAGTTCGACCCGGGTGGTGGCGACGCGTCCCGCGGTGCGGACGGTGACGCCCGGGGTGAGGACGGCGTCGGGCCAACCGCCGTGCAGGGTGCGCCGGTACAGCTCCTCGTGGATGGCGCTGATGGTCTCGGTGTCGATGCCCTTGTGGAGTTGCCACTGTCGGGGGACGAGGCCGTCCCGGACGGGTTCGGCGAGCCCGTGGAAGTAGTGGGTGTAGTCCGGGGTGAAGTGTTCGAGGCCGAGTTTGGAGTACTCCATGGGGGCGAACGCCTCGGTGCGGGCCAGCCAGTGGAGGCGTTCGCGTCCGGGGGGCCGGTGGCGCAGCAGGTCGAGGAAGATCTCCGCGCCGGACTGGCCGGAGCCGATGACGGTGACGTGGTCGGCGGCGAGGAGGCGTGCGCGGTGGGTGAGGTAGTCGGCGGAGTGGTGGACGGGGACGCCGGGGTCGGCGGCGAGGGGGCGCAGGGGGTCGGGGACGTGGGGGGCGGTGCCGATGCCGAGGGCGATGTTCTTGGCCAGGGCCCGACCGGTGGGCCCGGGCTCGCCGTCCGGTCCGGTTCGGGTGAACTCGACGTCGAAGAGGGCGCGTTCGGGGTTCCAGCGGATGGTGTCGACGTGATGGCCGAAGTGGAGGGTGGGGAGGTGGTCGCTCACCCAGCGGCAGTAGGCGTCGTACTCGGTGCGCGGGATGTGGAAGCGCTCGGAGAAGTAGAAGGGGTAGAGGCGTTCGTGGGCGCGGAGGTAGTTGAGGAAGCTCCAGGGGCTGGCGGGGTCGGCGAGGGTCACCAGGTCGGCGAGGAAGGGGACTTGGAGGGTGGCGCCGTCGATGAGGAGCCCGGGGTGCCAGCGGAAGCCGGGGTGGGGGTCGTAGAAGGCGGTGTCGAGGGTGGCGAGGGGGTGGGCGAGGGCGGCCAGTGACAGGTTGAAGGGGCCGATGCCGATGCCGATGAGGTCGCGAGGGGTCCCGGGGTCCCGGCGGGGCGCGGAACTCGCCGGGGGCACTGCGGGCACTGCGGGCGGCGGGGTGGGGGTCATCAGCGGGGGTGTCCTTCCACCAGGTCGAGGAGGGTGGTGAGGTCGTGGGGGCTGGTGTGGGGGTTGAGGAGGGTGGCCTTGAGCCAGAGGCGGCCGTCCGCGTGGGCGCGGCCGAGGACGGCGTCCCCGTCGTGGAGGAGGCGGCGGCGGAGGGCGGCGAGGTGGTGGTCGTCGGCGTCCCGGGGGCGGAAGAGCACGGTGCTGATGATGGGGGCGGCGTGGAGTTCGAGGTGGGGGCGGCGGGTGATGAGGTCGGCGAGGACGTGGGCGCGGGCGCAGACCTGGTCGACGAGGGCGCCGATGCCGTGGCGGCCGAGGGCGCGGAGGGTGACGGCGAGTTTGAGGACGTCGGGGCGGCGGGTGGTGCGCAGCGAGCGGGTGAGGAGGTCGGGGAGGCCGGCTTCGGTGTCGTCGTCGGCGTTGAGGTAGTCGGCGCGGGTGGTGAGGTGGGCGAGGTCGCGGGGGTCGCGGACGGCGAGGAGCCCGGTGGCGACGGGCTGCCAGCCGAGTTTGTGGGCGTCGAGGGTGACGGTGTGGGCGTGGTGGATGCCGGTGAGGAGGTGGCTGTGGGTGTCGCTGAAGAGGAGTCCGCCCCCGTACGCGGCGTCGAGGTGGAGGCGGGCGCCGTGCTGGGCGGCGAGCCGGGCGAGGTCGGGGAGGGGGTCGATGAGTCCGGCGTCGGTGGTTCCGGCGGTGGCGGCGACGAGGGCGGGGCCGGGGACGCGGCTGAGCGCGGTGTGCAGGTCCTCGGGGTGGAGGGTGCCGGTGGGGGTGGGGACCAGCTGGGGTTCGGGGAGGCCGAGGAGCCAGGCGGCGCGGCGCAGTGAGTGGTGGGCGTTGGCGCCGCAGACGAGGGTGGTGCGGCCGTGGAGTTCCCGGGCGAGGAGCAGGGCGAGTTGGTTGGACTCGGTGCCGCCGGTGGTGACGAGGGCCGTGGGGGGTTCGGTGGCGGGTCCGGGGGTGGGGGCGTCTCGGTAGACGAGGGCGGCGAGTTCGGTGGTGACGAGGGCTTCGAGGGCGGAGGCGGCGGGGGCCTGGTCCCAGGAGTCGAGGGAGGGGTTGAGGGCGCTGGCGGCGAGGTCGGCGGCGGTGGCGACGGCGAGCGGGGGGCAATGGAGATGGGCGGCGCACAGGGGGTCGGCGGGGTCGGCGGCGCCTTCGGCGAGCATCCGGACGAGAGTGTGCAGGGCCTCTTCGGCTCCGGTGCCCTGCTCGGGGATCGCGGGTGCGGCGGTGGCCCGGACGCGGTGGGTGACGGCGGCGGGTCCGCCGGCCGGGAGGGGGCCGCCGCGGGTGGCGGCGCCGGTGCCGAGTGCGCGGAGCACGGTGGCGACGAGGGGTCTGAGGTGGGTGGCTCCGTGGGTTCCCCCGGCGAGTGGCGGCAGCGCGCTCATGGTGGTGCCTTTCGGGTGCTGGGGCGCGAAATGCCCAGCCTGGCGGCCTGGTTGGGGCGGTCGCGTAGATCCACAAGAAGGGAACCCGAAAGAGTTACGGCGGGTGGACGGGCGGGTGGCCCGTCCACCCGCCGTGGGGTGGGGGCGGCCTCGCCGGGGCGGGGCCGCGGGGGGTGGTCAGGTGCCGCGGACGCGTAGGGCGCGGGCGAGGTCGTCGAGTTGGTCGGCGAGCCGCCGGTGGAGGGCGGGGGTGGTGGCGGGGTCGTCCAGGGCGGCCCGGCCGAGGGCGAGGGTGTCGGGGGCGACGGCGTGCGCGGGGAAGCCGTGGTGGCCGACGGCGGTGGCGATGGCGGGGCCGCGGCGGGCGGAGACCGCGATGGCGTCGCTGAAGTACCGGGGGACGTAGTCGGCGACGAGCTCGGCCTGCTCGGGCTGCCAGAATCCCTGTGCGGTGGCGGTGAAGAGGTAGTTGGAGAGGTGGTCGTCGGAGTGGAAGAGGGCGTCCCAGGCGGCGCGCTTGGCCTCCGGGTCGGGGAGCGCGGCGCGGCAGCGGGCGGCGCCCTCCTGTCCGCTGGCGCTGGGGTCGCGGGCGAGTTCGGCGTCGATGGCGGCCTGGTCGGTGGCGCCGAGGACGGCGAGGCGGCCGAGGATGCGCCAGCGCAGTTCGGGGTCGAGTTCGGGGCCGCCGGGGACGGTGCCGTCGGCGAGCCAGTCCTCGATGGTGTCGGGGTGCGCCGCCGCGGAGATGTAGTGGCGGACGGCGATCAGTCGCAGTCCGGGGTTCTCGCCGTCCTCGGTGCGGCGGATCAGCGAGCGGCAGATCCCGGTGAGGGCGGCCAGCGCTTCGGGGCGCTGGGCGGGGGTGAGGTAGCGGTCGGCGATGTGGGTGGCGGTGAAGGTGAGGACGCCCTGGACGAGGGCGAGGTCCGTCTCGGCCGGGAGGTGGGCGGCGGCGGTGGCGAGGTAGGCACCGGGTGCGAGGTCGCCGTCGCGGACCATGTCGCGCAGGGTGTTCCACAGCACGGCGCGGGCGAGCGGGTCGGGAACGCCGGAGAGGGTGCGCAGCGCGGTTTCCTCGGAGTGCGCGTCGAGGCGGACCTTGGCGTAGGTGTGGTCCTGGTCGTTGGGCAGGACCAGGGCGGGGCGCACCCCGGTGCGGGGGGCGGTGTCCCGGGTGCGGGGGACGTCGACGTCGAGGCGTTCGCGCAGGACGAGGGCGCCGGCGTCGTTGAGGTCGCGGTCGTAGACGCCGACGGTGACGCGGTGGGGGCGGGTGCCGTCGCGGTCGACGGTCAGGGCCCAGGTGCCGGGTCTGGCGGCGACGGTGGCGGTGAGGGTGTCGACTCCGGTGGTGCGCAGCCAGGCGTCGGCCCAGGCGGGGACGTCGCGTTCGGTGGCGCTGGCGATGGAGTCGATGAAGTCGGCGAGGGTGGCGTTGCCGAACTTGTGGCGGGCGAAGTGCGTGTTGATGCCGGTGAGGAAGTCCTTCTCGCCGAGCCAGGCGACGAGTTGGCGGAGCGCGGAGGCGCCCTTGGCGTAGGAGATGCCGTCGAAGTTGAGCAGGGCGGAGGCCGTGTCGTCCACGGCGTCCGGGGCGACGGGGTGGGTGGTGGGGCGCTGGTCGGCGTCGTAGCCCCACGCCTTGCGGGCGACCCCGAAGTCGACCCAGGTGCCGGTGAAGCGGGTGCACTCGGTGAGGGTCTGGTAGCCCATGTACTCGGCGAAGGACTCGTTCAGCCAGATGTCGTCCCACCACTTGAGGGTGACGAGGTCGCCGAACCACATGTGGGCCATCTCGTGGGCGATGACCATGGCCCGGGTCTGGCGTTCGGTGTCGGTGACGGCGGAGCGGTAGACGAACTCGTCGCGGAAGGTGACGAGGCCGGGGTTCTCCATGGCTCCGGCGTTGAACTCGGGGACGAACGCCTGGTCGTACGAGTCGAAGGGGTAGGGCTCCTCGAACTTCTCGTGGTAGCGGTCGAAGAGGGCCTTGGTGGTGTCGAGGATCTCGTCGGCGTCGGTGTCGAGGTAGGCGCCCAGCGAGCGGCGGCAGTGGATGCCGAAGGGGAGGCCGCGGTGTTCGGTGCGGACGCTGTGCCAGGGGCCGGCGGCGACGGCGAGGAGGTACGTGGAGATGCGGGGGGTGGTGGCGGCGGTCCAGCGGCCGTCGCCGTGGTCGGTGGTGACGGAGTTGGCGAGCACCGTCCAGTCGGCGGGGGCGGTGACGGTGAGGTCGAAGACGGCCTTGAGGTCGGGCTGGTCGAAGGCGGCGTAGACGCGTTGCACGTCGTCGAGGAAGAGCTGGCTGTAGACGTACGTCTCGCCGTCGGTGGGGTCGGTGAAGCGGTGCATGCCCTCGCCGGTGCGGCTGTAGCGCATCGTCGCGGTGAGGGTGAGTTCGTGGGCGCCCTCGGTGAGGGTGAGGGGCAGCCGGTTGTCGTCGAGGGCGGCGGGGTCGAGGGCGGTGCCGTCGAGGGTGACGGAGTGGAGCACGGCGGGCTTCAGCTCGACGAAGGTGTCCGCGTCCGCGCGGGAGACGAAGCGGATGACCGTGCGGGAGGCGAAGGTGTCGTCGCCGGTGGTGAGGTCCAGGTCGACGGTGTAGTGCTGGACGTCGAGGAGCTTGGCTCGGTTGTGCGCTTCGTCGCGCGTCAGTACGGACATGCTGCTCATGCTGCACGATGCGGGGCGCGGGGCACAGAGGCGGTGTCCGCTCCCGAGCGTTCTGGGGCACTTGTGCCTGTTGTTCTCGTGGCTCCCGGGGCGCATCGGGGGGCGCGGGGGCGCGACCTCCCGCTCCGGGGGCCGCCGGTCGGGCGGGCGGGGCGGGGTCTCGGGGCGGCCGGGGCGGGCGCGGGGTGGCCGTCCGCCGGGGGCGCCGCGTCGCGTCACGCGGGTGCGCGGTGTCGCGGAGGGTGCACGGGTGTCACGCGGGTGCGCCGGACCGTGTGCCGGGCCGTGGGTCGGGTCGGGCGGGGGTCAGCTGCCGCCGGTCACGGACCCGTCCGCGATCTGTTCGTGGTGGCGGATCACCTCCGCGATGATGAAGTTGAGGAGCTTCTCCGCGAAGGCGGGGTCGAGCTTGGCGTTCTCGGCGAGGCTGCGCAGGCGGCTGATCTGCGCGGACTCCCGTGCGGGGTCGGCCGGCGGCAGGTGGTGGACGGCCTTGAGCAGGCCCACCTGCTGGGTGCACTTGAAGCGTTCCGCGAGCATGTGGACGACGGCGGCGTCGATGTTGTCGATGCTGTCGCGGAGGCGGGCGAGTTCGGCCCGGACGGCCGGTTCGGTGACGTCGGGGCGCTCGCCGCGGTCGGTTTCGGTGTCGCTGGAGGTCATGGTGGATCACCCTACGGGGCGGGCGGGGCGGAGGGTCGGGGGGTCGTCGGGGTCGGGGACGGTGGTGGACCAGCCGCCGGGCACCGCACGGCCCTGTTGCTCCCGGAAGCGCACGGGGGCCGTGCCGACGCGGCGGGTGAAGAGCCGGGAGAAGTACGCGGGGTCGTCGTAGCCGACGCGGCGGGCGACGGCGGCGACGGGGAGTTCCGTGGCGGCGAGCAGTTCCTTGGCGCGGCCGAGCCGGATGCCGAGGAGGTAGTCCTTGGGGCTGCACCCGGCGGCGCGGCGGACGGCGGTGCGCAGTTCCGCGGGCGTCATTCCGTGGCGGGCGGCGTGCTCGGCGACGGACAGCGGCTGGCAGGCGTCCCGGGCCAGGGCCTGGAGGACGGGGTCGCCGTCGGGGGCCGCGCCGGCGCGGGCGCGGCGCAGGGCGACGAGGAGTTCGTGGACCGCGGCCCCGGTCTCCACGTCGAGGAGGGGATTGCCGCGGCGGGCCGCGCGGGCGATGCGACCGACGGCGGCGCGGGGCCCGGAGGGATCGGCGAGCGCGACGACGGGCCGTTCCGGTTCGATGTAGCCGAGTTCGGTGTAGGTGGCGGTGGCCGGGCCGGAGAAGTCGACGAAGCTCTCGTCCCAGCCGGTGCCGGGGTCGGGTCCGTAGTGGTGGGGGACGCCGGGGGTGAGCCAGAGCAGGGCGGGCGCGGTGATGGTGGTGCGGCGGCCGTCGGAGCTGCGGTACCAGCCCCGTCCTGCGGTGATGACGACGGCGACGTGGTGGTCGAGGGTGCGCGGTCCGACGGTGGGGAGGGTGCCGTGTTGCAGCCCGACGCCGAGACAGACGAGCCCGAGTCGCTGGTGCAGCGGGCTCGGCGTGAAGTACCGCATCCAGGTGTGATACATCCGTCTTCCCTCGCTCGTCGTCTCCGTCGGCGCCGGTGGACCGGATCGCGGCGGGGCACGGCCGGCCCCGCGGGGACGGTGCGGAGCCCTTGCGTCCAATCACCCTTGATCTTTGTCCATGGACCGGGCCGCCCGCCAGGGGTGATCGTGTGGGTGCCGGTGAGCGAGAGGGACGTGATGGCCGAGTTCAGGGTGGGCGAGGACGACTTCGAGATCGACGGGCGGCCGGTGCGGCTGCTGTCGGGGGCGCTGCACTACTTCCGGGTGCACGAGGAGCAGTGGGGCCACCGGTTGGCCATGCTGCGGGCGCTCGGTCTGAACTGCGTCGAGACGTACGTGCCGTGGAACCTGCACGAGCCGCGGCCGGGCGTGTTCCGGGACGTGGAGCAGGTGGGGCGGTTCCTGGACGCGGTGCGGGCGGCCGGCATGTGGGCGCTCGTGCGGCCGGGGCCGTACATCTGCGCCGAGTGGGAGAACGGCGGCTTGCCGCACTGGGTGACGGGGCCGCTGGGCCCGCGGGTGCGGACCCGGGACCCGGAGTTCCTGGGGGCCGTGGAGCGTTGGTTCGGGGCGCTGTTGCCGCAGGTCGTGGAGCGGCAGATCGACCGCGCGGGCCCGGTGCTCATGGTGCAGGTGGAGAACGAGTACGGCTCGTACGGGTCGGACGCCGCGTATCTGCGGGGGCTCGCGGACCTGCTGGTGGACCTCGGGGTGCGGGTGCCGCTGTTCACCTCGGACGGGCCCGAGGACCACATGCTGACCGGGGGGTCGGTGCCGGGCGTGCTGGCCACGGTGAACTTCGGGTCGCGGGCGCGGGAGGGCTTCGACGCGCTGCGTCGACACCGGGCGACGGGGCCGCTGATGTGCATGGAGTTCTGGTGCGGCTGGTTCGACCACTGGGGCGCGGAGCACGTGGTGCGGGACGCGCAGGACGCCGCCGGGGCGCTGCGGGAGATCCTGGAGTGCGGTGCGTCGGTCAATCTGTACATGGCGTTCGGGGGGACGAACTTCGCGGGGTGGGCGGGGGCGAACCGCGCCGGGGAGCTGCACGACGGGCGGCTGGAGCCGGACGTCACCTCGTACGACTACGACGCCCCGGTGGACGAGTTCGGCCGGGCGACGGAGAAGTTCCGGTTGATGCGGGAGGTCCTCGCCGCGTACGCGGACGGCCCCTTGCCCCCGGTTCCGCCGGCTCCCCCGGTGCTGGGCGCGCCGGTGACGGCCGGGCCGTTGGAGCGGGTGCCGTTGGCGACGGTGTTGGAGGGGCTCGGCGACCCGGAGTCGACGCACGGGGTGCCGCCGACGTTCGAGGAGCTGGGGGTGGACCGGGGGCTGGTGCGGTACGCGCTGGAGGTGCCCGGGCCCCGGCAGCCGTACGAGGTGCGGGTGCGGGGGCTGCGGGACCTCGCCCGGGTCTCCGTGGACGGGGTGTGGGCGGGGACGCTCACCGAACAGGACGCGGTGCTCCCGGTACCGGTCACGGGGCCGGCCCGGCTGGAGCTGTGGGTGGAGTCGCTGGGCCGGGTGAACTACGGGCCGCGGCTCGGGGAGGCGAAGGGGCTGACGGGCGGGGTCCTGCACGAGCGGCAGTACCTGCACGGGGTGCGGGCGCGGGCGCTGCGGCTCGACGCGTTCGACGACGCGGAGCGGGTGCGCGGGCTGGAGCCGGTGGACGGACCGGACGGCGCGGAGCCGGACGACGACGGGCGGGGGTTGTACCGGGGCGGCTTCGAGGTGCGGGGGCCGGTGGGGGACGCGGTGCTGGAGCTGCCCGGCTGGGGTCGGGGTTTCGCCTGGGTCAACGGCGTCAACGTGGGGCGCTACTGGTCGGTGGGCCCGCAGCGCGGGTGGTACGTCCCGGGGCCGTTGCTCCGCGAGGGCGTCAACGAGCTGTGGCTGTTGGAGTGCGAGGCGCCCGGCGCCGCGCCCGTCCTCACCCCGCCCTGAGCCACGGGTGCGACGGCCCCCGGTGCTCCGGCGTCCCCACGGGCACACGCGAGGGGAGGGACGGAGCACCGGGGGCCGCATGCTTCGGCCCTGCCGGTCGGACGGTTACAGGGTGCTGGCCTCGGAGGCGATCTCTGCGGCGAAGGTGGACACCTCGGTGTACACCCCGGGGTAGCCGGGCCGTGCGCAGCCCTGTCCCCAGCTCACGATGCCGACCTGGATCCAGGCCCCGGCGGCGTCCCGGCGGAACATGGGTCCGCCGGAGTCGCCCTGACAGGTGTCCACCCCGCCGTTCTGGACGTAGCCGGCGCACAGTTCCTCGTCGGGCACCAGGGAGGACCCGTACGCCTGCTGGCAGACGGCGTCGCTGACGTACGGGACGTTCGCCTTCAGCAGGTACCGCTGTTGGGCGCCGCCCTCGCGCGCGGCGCCCCATCCGGCGACGGTGAAGGTCCCGGTGTTGTAGGCGGTGGTGGTGGCGATGTTCAGCGTGGGCAGGTTGATGGGCTGGGCGAGCTTGATGAGGGCCCAGTCCTTGCCGGTGCCGTTGTAGCCGGGGGCTTGCAGCACGTAGGTGGAGCGCACCGTGATGGCGTTGGGGCTGCGGAGGTCGACCACCCCGGCGGTCGCGGTGATGGAGGTGTTCGGCCCCGAGCCGCTGACGCAGTGCGCGGCGGTGAGGACGATCTGCTGGGTGTAGAGGGTGCCGCCGCAGCCCATGGAGAGCCGGACCATGAACGGGAACTCGCCCTGGGCCGCCCGGGTGCCGCCGACGACGGGCGAGGGGGCGGCCTGTGCGGTGCTGAGGGGCTGGAGCGAGACGGCGGCGAGGAGGACCGCACCGGCGGCTATGAGCCGTCTGACGCCGGCGAACTTCTTCAGGATCTTCAAGGTGCGTCCCTTCGTGGGGGAGGGTGGCCGCCGGACGGGGGTGGTGCGG
Organism: Streptomyces sp. NPDC127068; assembly: GCF_042724695.1. Classification (NCBI taxonomy): domain Bacteria; kingdom Bacillati; phylum Actinomycetota; class Actinomycetes; order Kitasatosporales; family Streptomycetaceae; genus Streptomyces; species Streptomyces sp. NPDC127068. Next base: position 68,260 of record NZ_JBHXEN010000027.1, read on the forward strand.
GCTCGGTGCGGTGCGCGCCGGTCGGCACGTACCACCCCGACCCTGAATATGACATGGACCCGCCAAGCGTTTCTGGATTATGGAGATCGCCCGCGGTCCGCGGCAAGGGCCCGATTCCGGACACCGGCCACACGCGGGCGGCGTGAACCCACCTACAGTGGAAATCGGTTCAGCGCCTTCAGGGGGTTCGGACGTGGCGAACGGCGGAACGGTCGAACACGGATTCCCCCACCTGGAGACGGTGCGGTCGGCGATCACCGCCCTGTACCGACGGCTGTCCCGCGACACCGTCGACGCCTTCGGCACCAGCGTCACCCCGGCCGACGTGGCCTTCGACGACCTCGACGACCTGCACCTCGGGGCGCAGCGGGTGGCCCGCGAGATGGTGCGGCACTACCGGCTGCCGCACGCCCGGATGATCGTCAGCTTCCGGGAGATGACCCATGCCGCGCACGTGGAACTGACTCCCGGGCCGGAGTACTTCGTCGAGCTGAACGACCGGTTCCGCACCCATCGGCGGGACATCGGCGCGGCCCTCGCCCACGAAGTGGCGCACGTGTACCTGCACCGGCTCGACCTGTCGTTCCCCGGCACCGGGGACAACGAGATCCTGACCGACACCACCGCCGCGTACCTGGGCGCGGGGTGGCTGCTCCTCGACGCGTACCGGGAGGACGCCGTCTCCTCGCAGAAGCTCGGGTACCTGACCCCCGAGGAGTACGGGTACGTCCTCGCCAAACGGGCGCTGCTGTTCGACGAGGACCCGTCGCCGTGGTTCACCAGCCCGCAGGCGTACGAGGCGTACGCACGGGGGCTGGCCCGGGCCCGGTCGGACGCGCGGCAACCGCCGTTGGCGGCGGCGGGCTGGGCGGGGCGCCGCCGGTACGCACGGGACCGTCGCAGCGCCCGGGACCGCGGGGCGGCGCCGGGCTCCGACGACCGGTACTGCTTCGAGGGCCGTTCACCCCTACGGGTGCGGTTCGCCTGCCCCACCTGCCACCAGCGGATCAGGGTCCCGGTGCGCGGACCGGTCCGGGTGCGTTGCGCGCTGTGCCGGACGGTGCTGGACTGCGACACCTGACCCCGGGGGCGCACGCCGGCGGAAATCGCCTTGTGCCGGGGCTGCGGTTTCGGTCAGGGTGCCGTCATGGACTCTCCCGGTGAACCGCTCCACGCCGCCGTACTGCTGAGCGCCAGGGACCCCGAGGGCGCCGCGCGGGAACTCGCAGAGCTGCTGGAGCGGGGGTTCGACCCGGACGGCCCGGACGAGGACGGACTGACACCGCTGTACGCCGCCGCCGTCCAGGGCTCCGCCGACCTCGTCCGCCTGTTGCTGGCGGCGGGGGCGGCGCCCGATCGGCCGAGCGGCACGGAGGGGCTGCCGCTGTGCGCGGCGGCGGTCTGGGGCCACCTCGGGGCGGTGCGGGAACTCTTGGCCGCGGGGGCCCGGCCGGACGCCCGGGAGGAGTTCGACCTCACTCCCCTGGCCTGGGCGGTGCGCGGCGGGCACGTCGAGGTGGTGGCCGCGTTGCTCGATGCGGGGGCCGACCCCGAGCTTCCCGGGGCCGGCGGGGAGCCCCTGCTGTGCGCGGCGGCCGATCGGGGCTCGCCTGCGATCGTGCGGGCGCTGCTCGGCCGGGGCGCCGTGGCCGGGCGGGCGGAGGCCCTGGCCCGGGCGCGGCACTGGTCCGGCCTGGACGTCGAGGTGGAGTTGGCGGCGAGGCTGCGGGCCGCGCACGTTGCGCCGGGGGCGCGCGCTTCGGTGCGGCGGGCGCTTGGTGCGTGCGGCACGGAGCGGGTTGAGGTGTGGTTGCTCGGTCCGGACGGCGCGGCTCGGTCTGGTGACTCCCGGGATGCGGGCCACGCGGAGGTCGTACGGCTCCTGGAGGCCGTCCGACCTGGTGGGCCCGCCTGAGTCCTGCCGGTGCGCTGCTCAGCGCGGGTGCGCGGTGGTTGCCCGCGCCGTTCCCCGCGCCCCCTTCGATACGTCCCGCTCGACGTGCGCCGCTCAGTGCGGGTGCGCGGTGGTTTTGCGCAGTTCCCCGCGCCCCTTCGGTGCGTTCCGCTGGAGGTGCGCCGCTCAGTGCGGGTGCGCGGTGGTTTTACGCAGTTCCCCGCGCCCCTTTGGTGCGTTCCGCTGGGGGTGCGTTGTTCGGTGGGGGTGCGTCCCGCTGTTGCGCAGTTCCCCGCGCCCCTGGATCTCGGGCGCTTCTCGATGCCGCCATCCGCAGCCACAGACGGGCCCCGATAGGGGCGCGAGGAACTGCGCAAAGCACCCAGCGCACCGCACGGAACAGCGCACCCCCAGACGAACGCACCCGATAGGGGCGCGGGGAACTGCGCGAAGCACCCAGCGCACCGCACAGGACAGCGCACCCCAAGGTGGACGCACCCGATAGGGGCGCGGGGAACTGCGCGAAGCTCCAGCGCACCGCACGGAGCTGCGCACCCCCGGGTGGACGTACCGCAGGGGACTCAGGTCTGCGCGGGGCGGCCCGGGGCCACGCACAGGGCGGCCAGCGTGACTCCGCGGACCAGGAGCCCGCCGAGCAACGCGGTCAGGAACCCGTCGACCGTGTGACCACCGATCGACTGGTCCGCAGCGTACGAGACCAGCAGCCAGATGAGGGTGTCCTGGACGAAGCCGAACGCCGCGAGGAGGAGCAGCACCCCGACGGGGGCGGTTCGTATCTCGTTCGGGTAGGCGTAGACCAGTTGGTTGACGATGACGAAGAGCGAGACCGTGACGACCAGGGCGACGCCCCCGGACTCGAAGGGGGCGACGGAGATTCCGGGGAGGACTCCGACCGCGAGGGAGACCCCGGCGAGCGTCCCGAGGACCCGCGGCAACTGCGTGTGCTTCCTGTGACCTGCCATGCAGACATCTTGACATCCCGCACGACATAAATGCCCGTGAATTCAGTTCACAGTTCTGTATCAGCGCGCGGCGGTCAACAGGTCAGTGGGAGGGGAAGCCCCGCTGCCGCGCCGTCTCGTAGAGCAGGACGGTCGCCGCCGCCGCCGCGTTGAGGGAGCTGGCGGCCCCGCCGATCGGAATGCTCACCGTCTCGTCGCACAGTTCCCGCCAGGCCCCGCTCATCCCCGAGGTCTCGTTGCCGATCACCACGAGCACCGGGCCCGTCAGATCCGTCTGCGTGAGCCCGGCGGTCCCCCGCTCGTCGGTGCCGACGATCCGCAGCGGCACCCCTCGACCCCGGAGCTCCTTCGCCCAGTCGGCGACGGACTGCGGGGACGGCACCCGGACCACCGGGACCGCGAAGAGGGAGCCGGTGCTCGCGCGCAGCGACTTGGGGTCGTAGATGTCGGCGGCGTGGCCGGAGACGACGACCCCGTGGGCGCCGAAGGCGTCGGCCGAGCGGACCAGGGTGCCGATGTTGCCCGGGGTGATGGGCCGGTCGAAGGCCACGCCCAGGAAGTCGGGGCCCGGGGACATCCGGTCGAGCCGGTCCTCCGGCATCGCCGCCACGCCCAGCAGCTCGGGGACCGTGTCCTCCTTGCCGCCGAGTTCGTGCAGGAGCTCCGAGGCCACCGCGATCCGGGTGGTCTCGGCGGGGACCCGGTCGAGGAAGTCGCGCGCCCAGCGGGAGGGGCTGCGGTCCCCGGCGTACAGTACCTCGCGCAGTGGCCAGTCGTGGTCCAGCGCGAGGGTGAGGGGCCGGACCCCCTGCACCAGGAACTCCCCCGCCCGCTGGCGCTTGGTGCGGTTGCCCAGGAGGGCCTGCCACTGCTGGAACCTGGCGTTGCGGGTGGTCACCCTGAGCGGCGGACCGCTTCGGCGCGGCGCACGGTGCTGCTGACTCATCCCTCCACTCTCCCACCCCGCGCGACCCGGGAAGAACCCGCACCGGGACGGAAGTGCTCGGCGCCCGACCCCCACGTCCGGTCGGGGACGGGGGCGGGCGCCGAGCTGTACCGTACGCCGTTGTACGGAACGACTGGTGACGGACCGTCAGTCCGTCGGGCGGTCAGGGACCGCCGCGGGTCAGACCATGATGGACCGGTCGGTGGGCCGCACCGGGAAGGGCAGCTCGCTCGCTCCGGTCAGGAAGCGGTCGACCCCCCGGGCCGCGGAGCGCCCCTCGGCGATCGCCCACACGATGAGCGACTGTCCCCGTCCGGCGTCCCCGGCGACGAACACGCCGGGCACGTTGGTCTGGTACTCGGCGTCCCGGGCGACGTTCCCGCGCGCGTCGAGTTCCAGCCCGAACTGGGCGACGAGCCCGTTCTCCTGGTCGGTCCCGGTGAAGCCCATCGCCAGGGTGACCAGCTGCGCGGGCAGGGTGCGCTCGGTGCCGGGCCGCTGCACCAGCTTGCCGTCCACGAACTCGACCTCGACCAGGTGCAGTGCCTGGACGTTGCCGTCCTCGTCGCCCTCGAAGTGGGTGGTGGACACGGAGTAGACCCGCTCGCCGCCCTCCTCGTGCGCGGAGGTCACCTTGTACAGCATGGGGAAGGTCGGCCACGGCTGGTTGGCGTTCCGCTCCTCGCCGGGGCGCGGCATGATCTCCAGCTGGGTCACGGACAGCGCGCCCTGGCGGTGGGCCGTGCCCACGCAGTCGGCGCCCGTGTCGCCGCCGCCGATGACGACGACGTGCTTGCCCTCGGCGGTGATCGGCGGGGTGACGTAGTCGCCCTCCTGCACCTTGTTGGCGAGCGGCAGGTACTCCATCGCGAAGTGGACGCCGCCCAGCTCGCGGCCGGGCACGGGCAGGTCCCGGGAGACGGTGGCGCCGGCGGCGATGACGACGGCGTCGTACCGCTTGCGCAGCTTCACCGCGTCGATGTCCCGGCCGATCTCCACGCCGGTGCGGAACTTGGTGCCCTCGGCGCGCATCTGCTCGATGCGGCGGTTGATGTGCCGCTTCTCCATCTTGAACTCGGGGATGCCGTACCGCAGCAGCCCGCCGACGCGGTCGGCCCGCTCGTAGACGGCGACGGTGTGCCCGGCCCGGGTGAGCTGCTGGGCGGCGGCGAGGCCGGCGGGACCGGAGCCGATGACGGCGACGGTCTTGCCCGACAGCCGGTCGGGGGCCTGCGGGGCGACGTCCCCGTTGTCCCACGCCTGGTCGATGATGGAGACCTCGACGTTCTTGATGGTCACCGCGGGCTGGTTGATGCCGAGGACGCAGGCCGACTCGCACGGGGCGGGGCAGAGCCGCCCGGTGAACTCGGGGAAGTTGTTGGTGGCGTGCAGGCGCTCGGAGGCGGCCTGCCAGTCCTTGCGGTAGGCGAAGTCGTTCCACTCGGGGATGAGGTTCCCGAGCGGGCACCCGTTGTGGCAGAACGGGATGCCGCAGTCCATGCAGCGGCTCGCCTGGTCGCTGATGATCGGCAGCAGGGAGCCGGGGACGTAGACCTCGTTCCAGTCGCGCACCCGCTCCGGCACCGGGCGGGAACAGGCGCCCTGGCGGCCGTGGTTCAGGAAGCCCTTCGGGTCAGCCATTGATCGCCGCCTCCATCATCTTCTCGGTGATCTCGGACTCGGAGAGCCCGTCTCGCTCGGCGGCGTCCTTGGCGGCGAGCACTGCCTTGTACGTACTGGGGATGATCTTGCTGAAGCGGTCGGCGGCGGTGTCCCACTCGGCGAGCAGCTTCCCGGCGACCGTGGAAGCGGTCTCCTCGTGGTGGCGGCGCACCACGTCGTGCAGCCACTGCTTGTCGTCGGCGTCGAGGGGTTCCACGGCGCCGAGGTTGCCGGCGTTGACGTGGGCCGGGTCGAGGTCGATGACGTACGCGGTACCGCCGGACATGCCGGCGGCGAAGTTCCGCCCGGTCTCGCCGAGCACGACGGCCTGGCCGCCGGTCATGTACTCGCAGCCGTGGTCACCGACGCCCTCGGAGACGACCAGCGCCCCGGAGTTGCGGACGCAGAACCGTTCGCCGGTGCGGCCCCGCAGGAACATCTCGCCGCCGGTGGCGCCGTAGCCGATGGTGTTGCCGGCGATGGTGGAGAACTCGGCGAGGTGGTCGGCCGAGCGGTCGGGCCGGACGACGATCCGTCCGCCGGACAGGCCCTTGCCGACGTAGTCGTTGGCGTCGCCCTCCAGCCGCAGGGTGACCCCGCGCGGCACGAACGCGCCGAACGACTGGCCCGCGGACCCGGTGAAGGTGATGTCGATGGTGTCGTCGGGCAGGCCCGCGCCACCGAACTTCCGGGTCACCTCGTGACCGAGCATGGTGCCGACGGTGCGGTTGATGTTGCGGATCGCGACCCGGGCGCGCACCGGGGCCGCCGCTTCCTGCGAGGTGGCGGCGAGCGCGTCGGCGGCGATCCGGATCAGCTCGTTGTCGAGTGCCTTCTCCAGCCCGTGGTCCTGCGCGACGAGCTGGTGGCGGACGGCGCCCTCGGCCAGTTCCGGGACGTGGAACAGCGGCGCGAGGTCGAGGCCCTGGGCCTTCCAGTGGTGGACGGCCCGGCTGACGTCGAGCGCCTCCGCGTGGCCGACGGCCTCCTCGATGGAGCGGAAGCCCAGCTCGGCGAGGATCTCGCGGACCTCCTCGGCGACGAACTCGAAGAAGTTGACGACGAACTCGGCCTTGCCGGAGAACCGGTCGCGCAGCACCGGGTTCTGGGTGGCGATGCCGACCGGGCAGGTGTCCAGGTGGCAGACGCGCATCATCACGCAGCCGGAGACGACGAGCGGCGCGGTCGCGAAACCGAACTCCTCGGCGCCGAGCAGCGCGGCGATCACCACGTCGCGGCCGGTCTTGAGCTGACCGTCGGTCTGGACGACGATCCGGTCCCGCAACCCGTTGAGCAGCAGGGTCTGCTGGGTCTCGGCGAGGCCGAGTTCCCAGGGACCGCCGGCGTGCTTGAGCGAGGTGAGCGGGGAGGCGCCGGTGCCGCCGTCGTGGCCGGAGATGAGGACGACGTCCGCGTGGGCCTTGGAGACGCCCGCGGCGACCGTGCCGACGCCGACCTCGGAGACCAGCTTCACGTGGATGCGGGCCTTCGGGTTGGCGTTCTTCAGGTCGTGGATGAGCTGGGCGAGGTCCTCGATGGAGTAGATGTCGTGGTGCGGCGGCGGGGAGATCAGCCCGACGCCCGGGGTGGAGTGCCGGGTCTTGGCGACCCACGGGTACACCTTGTGGCCGGGCAGCTGGCCGCCCTCGCCGGGCTTGGCGCCCTGGGCCATCTTGATCTGGATGTCGTCGGCGTTCACCAGGTACTCGGAGGTGACGCCGAAGCGGCCGGAGGCGACCTGCTTGATGGAGGAACGGCGCGCCGGGTCGTACAGCCGCTCCGGGTCCTCGCCGCCCTCACCGGTGTTGGACTTGCCGCCGAGCTGGTTCATGGCGATGGCCAGCGTCTCGTGGGCCTCGCGGGAGATGGACCCGTACGACATGGCACCGGTCGAGAACCGCTTGACGATGTCGGCGACGGACTCGACCTCGTCCAGCGGGACGGGGGTGCGTCCGCTGTCGAAGTGGAACAGGCCGCGCAGCGTCATCAGCCGCTCGGACTGCTCGTTCACCCGGTCCGTGTACTGCTTGAAGACGTCGTAGCGGCGGTTGCGGGTGGCGTGCTGGAGCCGGAAGACGGTCTCCGGGTCGAACAGGTGCGGCTCGCCCTCGCGGCGCCACTGGTACTCGCCGCCGATCTCCAGCGCGCGGTGCGCCGGCGCGATCCCGGACACCGGGTACGCCTTGGCGTGCCGGGCGGCGACCTCCTCGGCGATGACGTCGATGCCGACGCCGCCGATCTTGGTGGCGGTGCCGTTGAAGTAGCGGTCGACGAACGCGTCGGCCAGGCCGACGGCCTCGAAGACCTGGGCGCCCCGGTAGGAGGCGACGGTCGAGATGCCCATCTTGGACATGACCTTGAGGACGCCCTTGCCCAGCGCGTAGATCAGGTTCCGGATCGCGTCCTCGGGCTCGCCCCCGGGCAGGAACGTCCCGGCGCGGACCAGGTCCTCGACGGACTCCATGGCGAGGTACGGGTTGACCGCGGCGGCGCCGAAGCCGATGAGCAGGGCCACGTGGTGGACCTCGCGCACGTCGCCCGCCTCGACCAGCAGGCCCACGTGGGTGCGCTGCTTGGTGCGGATGAGGTGGTGGTGGACCGCGGCGGTGAGCAGCAGCGACGGGATCGGCGCGTGCTCGGCGTCGGAGTGCCGGTCGGACAGCACGACCAGTCGGGCGCCGGCGTCGATCGCGTCGTCGGCCTCGGCGCAGATGGCGTCCAGCCGGGCGGCGAGCGCGTCACCGCCGCCGGAGACCCGGTACAGACCGGACAGCGTCACGGCCTTCATCCCGGGCATGTCGCCGTCGGCGTTGATGTGGATGAGCTTGGCCAGCTCGTCGTTGTCGATGACGGGGAACGGCAGGGTGACGCTGCGACAGGACGCGGCGGTCGGGTCGAGGAGGTTGCCCTGCGGGCCCAGCGAGGAGCGCAGCGAGGTCACCAGCTCCTCGCGGATGGCGTCCAGCGGCGGGTTGGTGACCTGCGCGAAGAGCTGGGTGAAGTAGTCGAAGAGCAGGCGGGGCCGCGCGGAGAGGGCCGCGATGGGGGTGTCGGTGCCCATGGAGCCGATGGGTTCCGTGCCGGACTTCGCCATCGGGGCGACCAGGATGCGCAGTTCCTCCTCGGTGTAGCCGAAGGTCTGCTGGCGGCGGGTGACCGAGGCGTGGGTGTGCACGATGTGCTCGCGCTCGGGGAGGTCCTCCAGCTCGATCTCGCCGACCTCCAGCCACTCCCGGTAGGGCAGCTCGGCGGCGAGGCCGGCCTTGATCTCGTCGTCCTCGATGATGCGGTGCTCGGCGGTGTCCACCAGGAACATCCGGCCGGGCTGGAGGCGGCCCTTGCGGACGACGCGCGCGGGGTCGATGTCGAGGACGCCCACCTCGGAGCCGAGGACGACGAGCCCGTCATCGGTTACCCAGTAGCGGCCCGGACGCAGTCCGTTGCGGTCGAGGACGGCGCCGACCTGGACGCCGTCGGTGAAGGTGACGCAGGCGGGGCCGTCCCAGGGCTCCATCATCGTGGCGTGGAACTGGTAGAAGGCGCGGCGCTCCGCGTCCATGGAGGTGTGGTTCTCCCACGCCTCCGGGATCATCATCAGCACGCTGTGCGGCAGTGAGCGCCCGCCGAGGTGGAGGAGTTCCAGGACCTCGTCGAAGGACGCCGAGTCGGAGGCGTCCGGGGTGCAGATCGGGAAGATCCGGTCGAGGGCGGCCTGGTCGCCGAAGAGGTCGGAGGCGAGCTGCGACTCACGGGCGCGCATCCAGTTGCGGTTGCCCTTGACGGTGTTGATCTCACCGTTGTGGGCGACGAACCGGTACGGGTGGGCGAGCGGCCAGCTCGGGAACGTGTTGGTGGAGAACCGGGAGTGCACCAGCGCGACGGCGCTGGCGAAGCGGCGGTCGGACAGGTCGGGGAAGAACGGTTCGAGCTGTCCGGTGGTGAGCATGCCCTTGTAGACGATCGTCCGCGCGGACAGCGAGGGGAAGTACACCCCGGCCTCGCGCTCGGCGCGCTTGCGCAGCACGAACGCCTTGCGGTCGAGGGCGATCCCGGTGTTCGTGCCGTCCGTGACGAACAGCTGTCGGAAGACCGGCATCGTGGAGCGGGCGGTGGCGCCGAGGAGCTGGGGCGCCACGGGCACCTCGCGCCAGCCGAGGACGGTCAGGCCCTCTTCGGCGGCGATGACGTCGAGGCGCGCAGTGTGCTCGTCGGTGCCGTGCTGCGGCAGGAAGGCGATGCCGACGGCGTAGGCGCCGGCATCGGGCAGCGGGAAGTCGGTGATCTCGCGGAGGAACGCGTCGGGCACCTGGGTGAGGATTCCGGCGCCGTCCCCGGAGTCGGGCTCGGAGCCGGTGGCGCCGCGGTGCTCAAGGTTGCGGAGAACCGTGAGTGCCTGGTCGACCAGCGTGTGGCTCGCCTCGCCGGTGAGGGTGGCCACGAAACCGACGCCACAGGCGTCGTGCTCGTTGCGCGGGTCGTACATCCCCTGTGCGGCAGGGCGAGCGTCCATGTGCGCCCAGGGGGCGCTCACGGGGAGCTGGGACGGCTGGCGCGGCGTACGCATCGGCACTCCCGTCGTCGTCGTGGCATGTTTCCAGTGCCGAGGGACGACGTTGGCCCTCTGCGAAAATTTCGTGCAGGTTACATGATGGAATGCTTCTCGAAAAGCGGATTACGCATTTCACCATCCGGACACCGGACGGTACCGGAGGTCAAGCGGTCAGCTCCTGCGAGGGGCGGCTCAGCGGGGTGGTGCGGGGGACGGGGACCGTCGGCCGGCCCCGGTGCTGTCCGGGGCCCAGGACGTCGGCGGCCTTGGTGCGGGGACCCCTCTGGTCGGGTCGGGTCGGCGACCAGGGGTCCTCGGGGAGCGGGAGGGCTTCGTTGCCCACAGCGCTTACGGCTCATGCCCAGCCGTCAAAGATTCGAAACCGCGCGGTAACAGTTGTCTCCGCGACTTCTCGCGTACCTCACCGGTGCCGGGCGCCCGACGTCATCCTACGGCCGTCCCGATGAGCGTGCCCAGGAGATAGGTCAGGGCGGCGGCGGCACCGCCCAGGACCAGCTGGCGCAGTCCGCTGTACCACCAGGACCGTGCGGTCACCTTCGCCACGACCGCCCCGCACAGGAACAGTCCGACGAGCGCCACCAGGACCGCGGGCCACAGGGCGCCGGCGCCCAGCAGGTACGGCAGCACGGGCAGCAGCGCGCCCAGGGCGAAGGCCCCGAACGACGAGACGGCGGCGACCGTCGGGGACGGCAGGTCCGTCGGATCGACCCCCAGCTCCTCGCGGGCGTGGATCTCCAGTGCCTGTTCGGGGTCCTTCGACAGTTGTCGCGCGACCTCGCGGGCCAGCTCCGGTTCCACGCCCCGGGCCTCGTACAGCTGCGCCAGTTCGCGTTCCTCGTCCTGCGGGTGCTTGCGCAGCTCCCGGCGCTCCACCGCCAGCTCGGCCTGCACCAGCTCCCGCTGCGAGGCCACCGAGGTGTACTCCCCCGCCGCCATCGAGAACGCACCCGCCGCGAGTCCCGCGAGACCGGTGATCACGATCGTCCGCTGGGAGACGTCACCGCCGGCGACACCGGTCATCAGGGCCAGGTTGGAGACCAGGCCGTCCATCGCTCCGAACACCGCGGGCCGCAGCCACCCACCGTTGACGTCCCGGTGCGTGTGGTTGTCCCGGTGCGCCTCATGAAGGGGCGCCTGAGTGTCGATGATGGCCATGGCCCCGCCGACTCCCTTCCTCGATTTTCGTACGAACACTCCCGAACTTACGCACGAAAAACGTCTCTCACCAGCAAGGAAGGCCATACTTACCCGCCGCGGGCCGGGGTGCTGCCGGGTGCGGGCACGCCGAGAGGGGACGGACACCTGGTCCGTCCCCTCTTCGGTTCTGCGGTTCTGCGGTTCTGCGTTCGGTTCCGTCGCGCGGGACCGGTTCAGCCCTTGTCGGCCCCGGACCCCGCCGCCTTCGTCGTCGGCCCCCGCGGCTTGCGGGGCTCCTTGCCCGCCCCGTCGCCGGTCTCCTCGGCCGCGCCAGCGGCGTCGGCGACGTCAGCACCGTCGGCCGGGCCCTCGGTGGAGTCGGTGGTTCCCGTGCCCTCGGCCGGCTCGACGATCTCCTCGCGGCCGGGGCGCTTCTTCAGCGACAGCACGAAGTAGACGACGGCGAGCACGAAGACCAGGAGCGCCGTCCAGTTGTTGAGGCGCAGCCCGAAGATGTGGTGGGCCTCGTCGACCCGCAGGTACTCGATCCAGAAGCGGCCGGCGCAGTAGGAGGCGACGTACAGGGCGAAGGCCCGTCCGTGTCCCAGCCGGAAGCGGCGGTCCGCCCAGATGACCAGGACCGCGACGCCCACGCACCACAGCGACTCGTACAGGAACGTCGGGTGGTACGTGCCGGGGACCCGACCGTCGGTGGAAGCGGTGATCTCCACGGCCCACGGCAGGTCGGTGGGCCGACCGTACAGCTCCTGGTTGAACCAGTTGCCCCAGCGGCCGATGGCCTGGGCGAGGGCGATGCCCGGGGCGACGGCGTCCGCGTAGGCGGGCAGCGGGATGCCGCGCTGGCGGCAGCCGATCCAGGCGCCGACCGCACCGAAGGCGATGGCGCCCCAGATGCCGAGGCCGCCCTCCCAGATCTTGAAGGCGTCGACCCAGTCCCGGCCCGCACCGAAGTACAGCTCGTAATCGGTGATCACGTGGTAGATGCGACCGCCGACCAGACCGAAGGGCACGGCCCAGACGGCGATGTCGGCGACCGTTCCGGCCCGTCCGCCCCGGGCGATCCAGCGGCGGTTGCCGAGCCAGACCGCCAGGAAGACACCGATGATGATGCAGAACGCGTAGCCGCGGAGCGGGATGGGCCCGAGATGCACCACACCGCGTGACGGGCTGGGGATGAAGGCAAGTTCCATGGCAGATCCGACGCTACCCTGCCCGGCGCCGCATCCGACAACCGACCCCGGACACGTCTGGGTAACGGGCCCGGCCCTGGTGCGGGGCACGGGGCCCTTGTCCGATCTTGTCTCGATGTCGGCGCCCCGCCGCCCCCGCCGCCCCTGCCGGACCGCTCCGGTCGGTCCCGGGTCAGCCCTGGTCGGCGTCCTCGACCAGCTGCTTGAGCTTCGCCGGGGTCAACGGGTTCGCCTGGTCGCTGTAGACGTCCTTGCCGTTCAGCAGGACGGTCGGGGTGCCCCGCAGGTCGCCGTCCTGGAACGCCTTGTTGGACTTGGCGACCCAACTGTTGTGCGTACCGTCGTTGACGCAGTTGCGGAAGGGGTCCGTGGCGAGCCCGTCGACCTCGCCGGCGAGGTCGATCAGCTTGGAGTTGCTGGCGAAGGCGTCATCGGTCTCGGCGGGCTGGTTCTCGAAGAGGACGTCGTGGTAGGCGGGGAACTTCCCGGCCTCCTGGGCGCAGGCCGCCGCATTGGCCGCGTGCAGCGAACCGCTGCCGCCCATGTTGCCGTCGATCAGGGTCGCGAAGCGGTAGTCGACCTTGAGCTTGCCGCTGTCGGTCAGCTCGTGGATGGTCGACCGGTAGGTGTCCTCGAAGATCTTGCAGACGGGACAGCGGAAGTCCTCCCAGATCGTGAGGGTCGACTTGGCGTTGCTCTTGCCCACCGGGATGACCAACCCGTCCTGGCCGGTGGCGCCCTTCGGCACGACCACGGGGCCCGAGGTGTCGCCCTTGCTGCCGCCGGAATTCGCGGCGATCACGCCGATCACGCTGGCCAACCCCAGCACGCCGACGACGGCGCTGCTGACGATCAGGGTCCGGCGGCGCTTCTCGCGCCCCTTCTCACGCTCGCGTTCGACCGCCAGCCGCTCGCGGGCTGTGCGCTTTCCCTCACGGTTCTTGTCACTCACACCCGGCAAACGACACAGTGCCGCCGCCGTCCCCACCCGGCGGGAGGACCATCCCTTCGGGTGAAGCGGCCCCGAGCAGGCCCCGGGAACCGCCCCCTCGCTCCGGGGCGCGCGCACGATGGCCGCGCGCCCCGGAGCGGGACCGGCTCAGCGGTGGCTGCGCACGCCCTCGGCGAGCTCGGCGGCCAGCTGTCGCACCGCGGCCAGCCCCTCGGCGGGACCGTCCGCGTCCAGCATCCGCTTGACGAAGGCCGAGCCGACGATCACCCCGTCGGCGAAGCCGGCGACCTCGGCGGCCTGCCGGGCGTTGGACACTCCGAGCCCGACGCACACCGGCAGCTCGGTGCTGACGCGGGTGCGCCGCACCAGGTCCTGCGCCTGCTCCCCCACCGACTCCCGGGTGCCGGTGACGCCCATCAGCGAGGCGGCGTAGACGAATCCGGAGCCGGCGGCCGTGATCTCGGCCAACCGGGCGTCCCGGCTGCTGGGCGCCACGACGAACACGGTGACGAGTCCGTGCTTGTCGGCGTTCTCCCGCCACTGCGCCGACTCCTGGACCGGCAGGTCGGGCAGGATGCAGCCGGCGCCGCCGGCCTCGGCCAGCTCCGCGGTGAACCGCTCGACGCCGTACCGGTCGATCGGGTTCCAGTACGTCATCACCAGGACCGGCTTGCCGGTGGCGAGGAACGCCTCGCGGACCGTGCGCATCACGTCCGCGATCCGCACGCCGCCGCGCAGCGCGATGTCGTCGGCGGTCTGGATGACCGGCCCGTCCAGGACGGGGTCGCTGTGCGGGAGCCCCACCTCCACGACGTCGGCCCCGCCCTCGAAGACCGCCTTCACGGCGTCGATGCCGCCGTCGACGGTGGGGAACCCGGCCGGGAGGTAGGCGATGAGCGCCGACCGGCCCTCGGCGCGCGCCCCGGCGAGGGTGGCGCTCAACAGTTCGCCCTGGCCCCCGAGGTGCGCTCCGGCCTCCGGAGCGCCGGTGCTGGTCGTCCCGCTCACTTCGCGTCCCCCTGGATCTCGGCGGCGCCGCCGTCGCTGTTCGCCGCCACGACGGCGTCGGTGTCGCTGTCGTACAGCCCGAAGTACCGCGCGGCGGTGTCCATGTCCTTGTCGCCGCGGCCGGAGAGGTTCACCAGGACCAGTCCGTCCGGACCGAGTTCCCGGCCCACCTCCAGGGCGCCGGCCAGCGCGTGCGCGCTCTCGATGGCCGGGATGATGCCCTCGGTGCGGGACAGCAGGCGCAGCGCCTGCATCGCGGCGTCGTCCGTGACGGCGCGGTACTCGCCGCGCCCGCTGTCCTTGAGGTAGGCGTGCTCGGGGCCGATGCCGGGGTAGTCGAGACCCGCGGAGATGGAGTACGGCTCGGTGATCTGGCCCTCGTCGTCCTGGAGGACGTACGAGCGGGAGCCGTGCAGGATGCCCGGCTCGCCGGCGGTCAGGGTCGCCGCGTGCTCCCCGGTCTCGATGCCGTGCCCGGCCGGTTCGCAGCCGATGAGCCGGACCGCGGCGTCCGGGAGGAACGCGTGGAACAGACCGATGGCGTTGGAGCCGCCGCCGACGCAGGCCACGGCCGCGTCGGGCAGCCGGCCGGCCCGCTCCAGGATCTGGCGGCGGGCCTCGACGCCGATGACCCGGTGGAAGTCGCGCACCATGGCCGGGAAGGGGTGGGGGCCGGCGACGGTGCCGAACAGGTAGTGGGTGCGGTCCACGTTGGCGACCCAGTCGCGGAACGCCTCGTTGATGGCGTCCTTGAGGGTGCGGGAACCGGACTTCACGGCGATGACCTCGGCGCCGAGGATGCGCATCCGGGCGACGTTCAGCGCCTGGCGCTGGGTGTCGATCTCGCCCATGTAGATGGTGCATTCGAGGCCGAACAGCGCACAGGCGGTGGCGGTGGCCACGCCGTGCTGACCGGCACCGGTCTCGGCGATGACGCGGGTCTTGCCCATGCGCTTGGTGAGCAGGGCCTGCCCGAGCACGTTGTTGATCTTGTGCGAGCCGGTGTGGTTGAGGTCCTCGCGCTTGAGGAACACCCGGGCGCCGCCGGCGTGTTCGGCGAAGCGCGGGACCTCGGTCAGGGCGCTGGGACGCCCCGTGTAGTGGACGAGGAGGTCTTCGAGTTCGGCGGCGAACACGGGGTCCGTCTTGGCCTTGTCGTACTCGACGGCGACCTCGTCGACGGCGGCCACCAGGGCCTCCGGGATGAACTTCCCGCCGAACGCGCCGAAGTACCCCTCGACGTTGGGGACCCGACCCTCGGGGTCGGGGACGAAAAAATCACTGGGCATGTGTGTTCCTCGCGGGGCGCGCGCCCCGGATGTAGTCCGACGATGGCCACGGTGCACAGGACGGCGCAGCGGCCGGGCGAGCGCGGTCCCGGGCGGGCCCGGCGCTGCTGCGCCGAACCGCCCGGACCACGTGTCGTCCCGGCGGGCGGCGGCACCGCACCGGGTCCGGACCGCGGGGCGGGCGTCAGCCCCGCGTGGACCCCGCCGTGCGGGTGGTCTGCCTTGGTCCTGTGCCGTCGGGGGCGCACCATCGCATCCCGTTGACCTGCCCCGGCTCGTCCCCGATCACGTACCGCACCCGGCGTCCCCGGACCTTGCGCGCGGGCGCGCGGCAGCCGCGCGGCTTGCAGCCGCGGGCGAGTCGGGACGCGATGGGCACCGGTCGGTCAGCTCCTGCCGTGCCGCAGGGCGGGGTGCGCGCCGGCGGCGACGAGGTCGGACACGGCGGTCTTGGGGTCCTTGCCGGTCACCAGGGACTCTCCGACGAGCACCGCGTCGGCGCCGGCGTTGGCGTACGCGATGAGGTCGTGCGGACCGCGCACGCCCGACTCGGCGATCTTGACGATCCCGTCCGGGATCTCCGGCGCGACCCGGTCGAAGGTGGCCCGGTCGACCTTGAGGGTCTTCAGGTTGCGGGCGTTCACCCCGATCACCCGGGCGCCCGCGTCGACGGCCCGTTCCACCTCGTCCTCGTCGTGGACCTCCACCAGCGGGGTCAGCCCGATGGACTCGGCCCGCTCGATGAGCGACACCAGGGCGGGCTGGTCGAGGGCGGCCACGATCAGCAGCGCGAGGTCGGCCCCGTACGCACGGGCCTCCCACAGCTGGTAGGAGGTGACGATGAAGTCCTTGCGCAGGACGGGGATGTCCACCCGGGCCCGGACGGCCTCCAGGTCGGCGAGGGAGCCGCCGAACCTGCGCTGTTCGGTGAGGACGGAGATGACGGCGGCGCCGCCCGCCTGGTAGTCCGCGGCGAGCGCCGCGGGATCGGCGATCGCGGCGAGCGCGCCCTTGGAGGGGCTCGACCGCTTCACCTCGCAGATGACCTGGACGCCCTCGCCGCGGAGTGCGGCGGCGCCGTCGCGGACCGCGGGAGCCTTCGCCGCGCGCTCCTTGAGCTCGTCGAGGCTGACCCGCGCCTGCCTTTCCGCGAGGTCGGCACGGACTCCGTCGATGATCTCGTCGAGCACACTCACGCGAGCGGCCCCCTTCCCTGACGGTTGACGTGTGAGGCGGTGATGCTGTGAAGCTGTGATCCCGTACGCCGGTGAGCGGTTCGGGTGGTCACTGTGATGGTATCCGCAGGACCGCAGCGGGTCCGCATCCGGTGTCGTACGGTCCCACTACCTGGACGTTCTTCGATGATCAAGGTCTGAGCCAGCCACCGAACGGCAGGTTCCGGACAACCGTGAAGACGGCCAGCAGCGCACCGGTGGCCCAGAGCACCGCGGTGGGCGGAACGACGCTGAAGGACCGTCCGCGCGCCCGGCGCACCGCCCATGTCGTCCACAGGACGGCGAAGGCGAGGTACGCGAGGACGGCGGGCGCATTGGCGTCCAGGGCGGCGCCCAGGTCCCCGTGGACGAAGGCGTGGGCGCTGCGCAGTCCCCCGCAGCCCGGACAGTGCAGGCCGGTGAGCCGGAACAGCGGACAGGCCGGGTAGTGGCCGGGTTCGCCCGGGTCCACTGCACCCACGTAGGCGAAGCCCGCGGCCACCGCGCCGAGGACGCCCCACGGCACCAGGAGCCGCCGCAGGGGCGAGTCGGGGCGGGGCGGGGCCGCTCCGGTGCTGGCGGGGACCGGGGCGGGGGCCGGGACGTACTCGGATTCGGCGCTCACGCGAGCATTCTGCCCCCGGTGTCCCGCCCGCGCGCGACGTGCGGGGCGGGCGGGGTCCGTCTCCCCCCAGAACGCGCGGGCTGGCCCCGGACGCACGGAAGGCGGGCCCCGGTGTGGTCACCCGGCCCGCCCGTCCCCCGGGGCCCGTCGCGCGGGTCGGCCCCGCGCGCGGCGTCCCCGCGGCCTCAGCTCTCGGCGCGGAGGATGTCCTTGGGCCGCTTCTGTCCCATGCCGGCCATGCTCATGGCGCCGCCGACGATCGGGGAGAGGGCGAGGATCGCCATGCCGGCCCAGAAGCCGACCGTGTTCGCCATGACCATGAAGGCACCCGCGACGCAGAAACCCACGAAGGCGATGATGACGCTGACCCAGGCGGCCGGGGTGTGACCGTGGCTGCTGCCCGACATGACTTGCTCCTCGTTGCTGAAAGGCGGCTGTGTGCGACCGGCTGCGCGTGGCGACCCGGACGCTCGGGGTCATTCTCCCGCACGGAGGGGTCCGGTGTGCGCGCGGGGTGGGCGGCGGCGCGCACCCGTACGGCTGAACGGGGGCCCGGGGCCCCTCCTTTCGGCCGTCCCCCTACGTGGCGGGCGAGGGACCGTCCGCCTGGGTGGGGTCCTCGCCGCGGTCGATGGCCTTCCACAGGTCCTCGGGGCGGTCGGGGTCGACGACCGGGGCGCGGCGGCGGCGCGGGGTGCCGTCGCGTTCGTAGCGGCCGGACATGGCGGGCCACAGCCGGCCGTAGCGCAGCGCCAGGAGTCCCGCGAGCAGGATGAGCAGTCCCCCGGCGGCGGCGACGTAGGGCCAGCTGCTGTGGCTGAGGGCGTCCACGGTCGCGGAGGCGTCGCCCGAGACCTCGGCGGCCCGGTCGTCCAGGGCGGCGCTGTCGCTCGCACCGAGCACGGCGGCGACGACGGTGCCCGCGCCGCACAGGGTGAGCAGCGCGGCGACGAGCACCCGGCCGGCCCGGCGGACCGCGAACACGGCCACCAGCGCGGCGAGTCCGACGACCGCGAGGGCCGCGGGAACGCCGGTCACCTCGCTGCCCTTGGCGCTCAGCGGGAAGTCGCCGCCCGGGACGGAGGCCGTGCCCTCGGTCCACCCCTGACGGCTGGCCAGCAGGGCCACGGCGGAACCGACCGCGCCGAGCAACAGGGCGACGGCCAGACTGCGGAGCCCGGCCCGGCCCCCGGCGGACGGTCGTTCGGTGCCCCCACGGGGCTGCGGTACGGCGGAAGTCACTCCCCCACTATCCCTTGCCCGACCCGCCGGGCCGACCCGGGGGTGGGGCCCGTCAGCCGCGCCCGGTGTCCCGGGCGCCGGCCAGGCGGTTCGCCGTGTGGACGGCCCGGAGCACGGCCGCCGCCTTGTTGCGGCACTCCTGGTCCTCCATCTCGGGGTCGGAGTCGGCGACGACCCCGGCCCCGGCCTGCACGTACGCCGTGCCGTCGCGCAGCAGGGCGGTGCGGATGGCGATGGCCGTGTCGGAGTCCCCGGCGAAGTCGAGGTAGCCGACGCACCCGCCGTACAGGCCGCGCCGGGAGGGCTCCAACTCGTCGATGATCTGCATGGCCCGGGGCTTGGGCGCGCCGGAGAGCGTGCCGGCGGGGAAGCAGGCGGTCAGCACGTCGTACGCGGTGCGGCCCGGGGCGACGCGGCCGGTGACGGTGGAGACGATGTGCATCACGTGCGAGTACCGCTCGATGGACATGAAGTCGACGACCTCGACGGAACCCGGCTCGCAGACCCGGCCGAGGTCGTTGCGGCCGAGGTCGACCAGCATCAGGTGTTCGGCGCGTTCCTTGGGGTCGGCGAGGAGTTCGTCGGCGAGGGCCTGGTCCTCCTGGGGCGTGGCGCCGCGCGGCCGGGTGCCGGCGATGGGGTGCAGCAGGGCGTGCCCGTCCTCGACCTTGACCAGGGCCTCCGGCGAGGAGCCGACGACGTCGAACCCGTCGAAGCGGATCAGGTACATGTACGGGGACGGGTTGGTGGCCCGCAGGACCCGGTACACGTCCAGGGCGCTCGCCTCGCACGGGGTCTCGAAGCGCTGGGAGGGCACCACCTGGAACGCCTCGCCGGCGCGGATGCGCTCCTTGATGTCCGCCACGGCCAGCTGGTAGTCGGGGCCGCCCCAGCGGGCGGTGAACTCGGGCAGCTCCGAGGGCGGCAGCGCCGCGGGGGGCTGGGCGAGCGGCCGGGAGAGGTCGGCCTCCATGGCGTCGAGCCGGGCGACGGCGTCGGCCCATGCCTCGTCCACCCCGGTGTCGAGGTCGTTGTGGTTGATGGCGTTGGCGATGAGCATCACCGTGCCGTTCCAGTGGTCGAGCACGGCGAGGTCCGAGGTGAGCAGCATCGTCAGCTCGGGCAGCTTCAGGTCGTCCTGTTCGCCGGGGCCGATCTTCTCCAGCCGGCGCACGATGTCGTACCCGAGGTAGCCGACCATGCCGCCGGTGAACGGCGGCATCCCGGCGGTGAGGTCGCGGGGGGTGTGCAGGGTCTCGACGGTGGCGCGCAGCGCGGCGAGCGGGTCGCCGTCGACGGGTACGCCCACCGGCGGGGTGCCCTGCCAGTGCGCCCGGCCGTCCCGGGTGGTGAGGGTGGCGGCGCTGCGGACCCCGACGAAGGAGTAGCGGGACCAGGAGCGGCCGTTCTCGGCGGACTCCAGCAGGAAGGTGCCGGGGCGTTCGGCGGCGAGCTTGCGGTACAGCCCGACCGGGGTGTCGCCGTCCGCGAGGAGGGTGCGGCTGACGGGGACGACGCGGCGGTCGGCGGCGAGCTTGCGGAAGGTCTCCAGGTCCATGGCGGGTGACCCTACTGGCCCAGCGGCAGGGTGCCGGCATCGAAGCAGGTGCGGTCGCCGGTGTGACAGGCGGCGCCGACCTGGTCGACCTTGACGAGGAGGGTGTCCGCGTCGCAGTCGAGGGCGACGGACTTGACGTGCTGGACGTGTCCGGAGGTGTCGCCCTTGACCCAGTACTCGCGGCGGCTGCGGGACCAGTAGGTGCAGCGGCCCGTGGTGAGCGTGCGGTGCAGCGCCTCGTCGTCCATCCAGCCCAGCATGAGCACCTCACCGGTGTCGTACTGCTGGGCGATGGCGGGCAGGAGGCCGTCCGGGGTGCGCTTGAGGCGGGCGGCGATCTGCGGGTCGAGGGCGCCGGGCTCACGGGGCGTGCTGGTCATGCCGTCCATTGTGCGGCACCCGGGTGATCCGGTGGGGCGGCGGTCCGCTCACTGGACGCGTTGGGGGGGCGTGCGGGGGCACCCGCCCGGGCGGGGCGGAGGGGAGCCGGCGGACGGGGGCGGGGGTCGTCGCCTGGCAGGGTCGCGGGGGTCGCCGTACCCTGGGCCGCATGTCGACCCATGCGAAACGCGAACGACTGCTCCTCGCTGACCTGTTGGAGTCGGCGGGGCCCCAGGCGCCGACGCTCTGCGAGGGCTGGCGGACGCGGGACCTGGCGGCGCACGTCGTGGTGCGCGAGCGCCGCGCGGACGCGGCGGGCGGAATCCTCTTCAAGCCCCTCGCGGACCGGCTGGAGCGGGTGCAGGCGGAGTTCGCGGCGAAGCCGTACGAGGAACTGATCCAGCTGATCCGGACGGGCCCGCCGAAGTTCTCGCCGTTCTCGTTGAAGCAGGTGGACGAGGCGTCCAACGCGGTGGAGTTCTACATCCACGCCGAGGACGTGCGCCGGGCGCAGCCCGACTGGACGCCGCGCCCCCTGGACCCGGTCTTCTCGGACTCGCTGTGGTCCCGGCTGGAGCGCACCGCGCGGCTGCTGGGGCGCAAGCTCCCGGTGGGCGTGGTGCTGCGGCGCCCGGACGGTCAGACGGTGGTCGCCCACCGCGGCGCGCCCGTGGTGACGGTCACGGGCGAGCCGGGTGAGCTGTTGATGTTCGCGTTCGGCCGCCAGGACGCCGCTTCGGTGGAGCTGGAGGGCGACAAGGAGGCCCTCGAGAAGCTCCACGGGGCGAAGCAGATCGGCATCTGACGTCCGCGGGGCCGGCGCCGGGCTCAGCGCACCGGGTGGCCGGCCTCCCGCAGGGTGTCCTTGACCTCGCCGATCCGCAGGTCGCCGAAGTGGAAGACGGAGGCGGCGAGCACCGCGTCGGCGCCCGCGGCGACGGCCGGCGGGAAGTCCGCGAGCCGTCCGGCGCCGCCGGAGGCGATGACCGGGACCGTGACGTGGCGACGCACGGCGGTGATCATCTCCAGGTCGTAGCCGTCCTTGGTGCCGTCGGCGTCCATCGAGTTGAGCAGGATCTCGCCGGCGCCGAGGTCGGCGGCGCGGTGGGCCCATTCGACGGCGTCGAGCCCGGTGCCCCGGCGCCCGCCGTGGGTGGTCACCTCGAAGCCGCCCGCGGGGGTGCGGCGGGCGTCGACGGACAGGACGAGCACCTGGCGGCCGAACCGCTCGGCGATCTCCCGGATGAGGTCGGGGCGGGCGATGGCGGCGGTGTTGACGCCGACCTTGTCCGCGCCGGCGCGCAGCAGTTTGTCGACGTCCTCGGCGGTGCGGACGCCGCCGCCGACGGTCAGCGGGATGAACACCTGCTCGGCGGTCCGGCGGACCACGTCGTAGGTGGTCTCCCGGTTGCCGGACGAGGCGGTGATGTCGAGGAAGGTCAGCTCGTCGGCGCCCTCGGCGTCGTACACCCGGGCCATCTCGACGGGGTCGCCCGCGTCCCGCAGGTTCTCGAAGTTGACGCCCTTGACGACCCGGCCGCCGTCGACGTCCAGGCAGGGGATGACACGGACCGCGAGGCTCATGCCGCACCGCCCCGGTACGCCTCGACCTCGACCTCGACCAGGAGCCGCGGGTCGACGAACCCGGACACGATGACCATGGAGGCGGCGGGGCGGACGGCGTCGAACAGCTCCTTGTGGGCGCGGCCGACCTCGTCCACGTCCCGGGCGTGGGTGAGGTACATCCGGGTCCGCACGACGTGTTCGGCGCCCAGGCCCAGCTGCGCCAGGGCGTCGAGGGCGACCCGGAAGGAGTTGACCGCCTGCTCGTGGGGGCCTCCGTCGGCGATCTCGCCGTCGACCACCGAGGTGCAGCCGGAGACCAGGACGAGGCCGTTCGGCAGTTCCACCGCACGGGAGTAGCCGAACCGCTCCTCCCAGGGAGCGCCGGTCACCACCTTGCGCACGGAGTCGGTCATGCGGAAGCCACCGCCTCCAGCGCCTCTTCGAGGGTGAACGCCTCGGCGTAGAGCGCCTTGCCGACGATGGCGCCCTCGACGCCCTGCGGGACGAGGGCGGCGATGGCGCGCAGGTCGTCCAGGGAGGAGACGCCGCCGGAGGCGACGACGGGGCGGTCGGTGGCCGCGCAGACGTTCTTCAGCAGTTCCAGGTTGGGGCCCTGGAGGGTGCCGTCCTTGGCGATGTCGGTGACGACGTAGCGGGCGCAGCCCTCGGCGTCGAGACGGGCGAGGGTCTCGTACAGGTCGCCGCCGTCGCGGGTCCAGCCCCGGCCGCGCAGGGTGGTGCCGCGCACGTCGAGGCCGACGGCGATCTTGTCGCCGTGCTCGGCGATGACCTTGGCGACCCACTCGGGGGTCTCCAGGGCGGCGGTGCCGAGGTTGACCCGGGTGCAGCCGGTGGCGAGGGCGGCGGCGAGCGAGGCGTCGTCGCGGATGCCGCCGGACAGCTCGACCTTGATGTCCATGGCCCCGGCGACCTCGGCGATCAGGGTCCGGTTGTCGCCGGTGCCGAAGGCGGCGTCGAGGTCGACCAGGTGCAGCCACTCGGCGCCCGCCCGCTGCCAGGTGAGGGCCGCCTCCAGCGGGGAGCCGTAGGAGGTCTCCGTACCGGACTCGCCGTGCACGAGGCGGACGGCCTGGCCGTCGCGGACGTCGACGGCGGGGAGGAGTTCAAGCGTGCTCACAGGGTTCCGATCCAGTTGGTGAGGAGCTGGGCTCCGGCGTCGCCGGACTTCTCGGGGTGGAACTGGGTGGCCCACAGGGCGCCGTTCTCGACGGCGGCGACGAAGGGCTTTCCGTGCGTGGACCAGGTGACGAGCGGGGCGCTCATCGCCGGGTTGGTGATCTCCAGGGTCCAGTCCTGGACCGCGTAGGAGTGCACGAAGTAGTAGCGGGCGTCGGCGTCGAGCCCGGCGAACAGCCGGGAGTCGGCGGGCGCGTCGACGGTGTTCCAGCCCATGTGCGGCACCACGTCGGCCTGGAGGTGCTCGACGGTGCCGGGCCACTGGTCGAGGCCCTCGGTCCGCTCGCCGTGTTCGATGCCCTCGGCGAAGAGGATCTGCATGCCGACGCAGATGCCCAGGACGGGTCGGCCGCCGGAGAGCCTGCGGTCCACGATCCAGTCGCCGCGGGCCTGGCTGAGGCCGTTCATGCAGGCGGCGAACGCGCCGACGCCGGGGACGAGCAGCCCGTCGGCGTTCATCGCGGTGTCGTAGTCGCGGGTGATCTCGACGTCGGCCCCCACCCGGGCGAGGGCGCGTTCCGCGGAGCGGATGTTGCCGAAGCCGTAGTCGAAGACGACCACCTTCTTGCGGCTGCTGCTGGTACTCAAGGCGGCCTCCTCAGTTCCAGTAGTCGAGTCGCAGGACGCCCGCGACCAGGCACATGCCGGCGCCGATCGACAGGAGGACTAGCAGGCTCTTCGACAGGCCCTGCTTGGCGAAGGAGACGATGCCGCCGACGAGGAAGAGCCCGACGAAGATGAGGACGGTGGACAGTCCGTTCATGGCTTACAGGGCGCCCTTCGTGGACGGGAGGATGCCCTCCGCGCGCGGGTCCCGCTCGCTCGCGTAGCGCAGGGCGCGGGCGAGGGCCTTGAACTGGCACTCCACGATGTGGTGGGCGTTGCGCCCGTAGGGCACGTGGACGTGCAGCGCGACCTGCGCCTGGGCGACGAACGACTCCAGGATGTGCCGGGTCATGGTGGTGTCGTAGGTGCCGATCATGGGCGCCATGTGCTCGGGCTCGCTGTGCACGAGGTAGGGGCGGCCCGACAGGTCCACGGTGACCTGGGCGAGGGACTCGTCCAGGGGGACGGTGCAGTTGCCGAAGCGGTAGATGCCGACCTTGTCGCCGAGGGCCTGCTTGAAGGCGGCGCCCAGGGCGAGCGCGGTGTCCTCGATGGTGTGGTGGGTGTCGATGTGCAGGTCGCCCTCGGTCCTGACGGTGAGGTCGAACAGACCGTGGCGGCCGAGCTGGTCGAGCATGTGGTCGTAGAAGCCGACCCCGGTCGACACGTCGACCTTGCCGCTGCCGTCGAGGTCGATCTCGACGAGGACGGAGGTCTCCTTGGTGGAGCGTTCCACCCTTCCGATGCGTGCCTGGGGGGTCATGCGCTGAGCTCCTTCTTGACTTCGCGGACCGCGTCGAGGAAAGCGTCGTTCTCTTCGGGGGTGCCGGCGGAGACCCGCAGGTACCCCGGTACGCCGTTGTCGCGGACGAGGACGCCCCGGTCCAGGATGCGCTGCCACACGGCGTGCGCGCCGCCCTCGCCGTCGAAGCGGCCGAACTGCACGAAGTTCGCGTCGGAGACGGTCACCTCGTAGTCGAGGGCGCGCAGTTCGGTGACCAGTCGGTCCCGTTCGGACTTGAGCTGCTCGACGTAGCCGAGGAGGGTGTCGGTGTGCTCCAGAGCGGCCAGGGCGGTGGCCTGGGTGACGGCCGACAGGTGGTAGGGCAGCCGCACCAGCTGCACCGCGTCCACCACGGCCGGGTCGGCGGCGAGGTAGCCGAGGCGCAGGCCCGCGGCGCCGAACGCCTTGGACATGGTCCGGGAGATGACCAGGTGGGGGCGGCCTTCGAGCAGCGGCAGCAGCGAGTCGCCGTGGCTGAACTCGACGTACGCCTCGTCCGCGATCACCAGGGACGGCCGGGCGGCCTGGGCGGCCTCGTACAGGGCGAGGACCGTCTCGGCGGGCACCGCGTTGCCGGTGGGGTTGTTGGGGGAGGTGATGAAGACGACGTGGGGCCGGTGTGCGGTGACGGCCCGGGTCGCGGCGTCGACGTCGATGGTGAAGTCGGCGTTGCGGGGCCCGTCGATCCAGCCGGTGCCGGTGCCGCGGGAGATCAGCGGGTGCATCGAGTAGGAGGGCTCGAAGCCGATCGCGGTGCGGCCGGGGCCGCCGAAGGTCTGGAGGAGCTGCTGGATGACCTCGTTGGAGCCGTTGGCCGCCCAGACGTTGGCCGTGTCGACGCGGTGGCCGCCGGTGCGGGTGAGGTACGCGGCGAGTGCGGTGCGCAGCTCGATCGCGTTCCGGTCGGGGTAGCGGTTGAGGTGCCGGGCGGCCTCGCGGACCCGCTCGGTGATCCGCTCGACCAGGGCGTCGGGCAGCGGGTACGGGTTCTCGTTGGTGTTCAACCGGACGGGGACGTCGAGTTGGGGCGCGCCGTAGGGGCTCTGGCCGCGCAGCTCGTCGCGCACGGGGAGGTCGTCGATGCGGGTCACTTGCTCTGGGGAACCTTCCATCCGAACCGTGCCTTGATCGCCGCGCCGTGCGCGGGCAGGTCCTCCGCCTCCGCGAGGGTCACCACGTGGTGGGCGACCTCGGCGAGGGCCTCGCGGGTGTAGTCCACGATGTGGATGCCGCGCAGGAACGACTGCACGGACAGTCCGGAGGAGTGGCAGGCGCAGCCGCCCGTGGGCAGGACGTGGTTGGAGCCCGCGCAGTAGTCGCCGAGGGAGACGGGGGCCCAGGGGCCGACGAAGACCGCGCCGGCGTTCTTGACCCGGTCGGCGACGGCGGCGGCGTCGGCGGTCTGGATCTCCAGGTGCTCGGCGCCGTAGGCGTCGACGACGCGCAGGCCCTCCTCGATGCCGTCGACGAGGACGATCGCGGACTGGCGGCCGGTGAGGGCGGGCACGACGCGGTCCTCGACGTGCTTGGTCGCGGCGACCTGGGGCTTGAGTTCTTCCGCGACCGCGTCGGCGAGCGCCGCGGAGTCGGTGACCAGGACGGCGGCGGCCAGCGGGTCGTGTTCGGCCTGGCTGATCAGGTCGGAGGCGAGGTGGACCGGGTCGGCGGTGTCGTCGGCGAGGACCGCGATCTCGGTGGGGCCGGCCTCGGTGTCGATGCCGATGCGACCGGTGAAGTAGCGCTTGGCGGCGGCGACCCAGATGTTGCCGGGGCCGGTGACCATGTTGGCGGGCGGGCAGGACTCGGTGCCGTAGGCGAACATGGCGACTGCCTGGGCGCCGCCGACGGCGTAGACCTCGTCCACGCCGAGCAGGGCGCAGGCGGCCAGGATGGTGGGGTGCGGCAGGCCGTCGAACTCCGCTTGCGGCGGGGAGGCCAGGGCGATGGAGGCGACGCCGGCCTCCTGGGCGGGGACGACGTTCATCACGACGGAGGACGGGTACACCGACCGGCCGCCGGGGGCGTAGAGCCCGACCCGCTCGACGGGCACCCACTTCTCGGTGACGGTGCCGCCGGGGACGACCTGGGTGGTGTGCGTGGTGCGGCGCTGGGCGCGGTGGACCAGGCGCGCGCGACGGATCGACTCCTCCAGCGCGGCGCGCACGGCGGGATCGAGGGCGGCCAGGGCGTCGGTGAGCGCCCGGGCGGGAATCTTGACCTGGTCGAGGGTGACCCCGTCGAACCGCTTCGCGAAGTCGATCAGCGCCGCGTCACCCCGATGGTGCACGTCCTCGCAGAGGGGCCGCACCTTCTCCAGGGCGGCCTCGACGTCGAAGTCGGCACGGGGCAACAGGTCGCGCAGGGCGCCGCCCTCGGGGAGGGCGTCACCGCGCAGATCGATTCGGGAGATCACGGACCCAATTCTCGCAGACGGCGCGAGACCGTCGGGCGGGCGTATCAATGACTGATACGGGGCACCCGAAGGCGCCGGGAGCATCCGAATGTGACGCTGCGCCAGCACGCCCCCAATCGACCTCACCGTACGTGTTCATATCATCACCCAGGGGGTATGAACGATCGTACGAGCCACCGAGGTGGATGAGCCGCGCGGGGTCGAGGGGATCGCGCCCCCGACACGGACGTCACGGACGACACGGCCAGCGCGGAACGGCCTCGATGGAGCGGACCGCCCAGGATCGCCACCCACCACGAGCCGTCACCCTGTGTGACCGGCGAGCGGCTGATCGGCGTCCTCGCGATACGGGCGGCACCGACGACGCGCACGGTGCGGCGATGCCGTGCGTCGACACGGGCACGGACCACGGAGCAGTGCGGCCCGTGCAACGACTGAGCAGCTGAGCACGGAGCAGCGAGGAGGCGTGGTGGTCGGCAGTGGTGCGGACGACGGGGGTACGGCGACGAGCACCGGCGATCCGCCGGACGGTCTCACCGCGGCGGAGATCGGCATGTGGCAGGCGTTCCGCAACGGGAGCCGCTACGACCTGCGCACGGGCGATCCGTTCGCGGACGATCCGCACGGCGGACGGCCCTGGGGTCCGGAACGGACGGTACGGGCGAGGGTCGTGTGCTGGCTGCTGCTGGACGGGCCGCCCGCGCTGCCCGGACGGGTCGCCTCGCTGAAGCTGACGGGACTGTTCGTCTCGGGCACCCTCGATCTGGCGGGCGGCACGATCTCCCCGTACGTGGAGCTGAACCGGTGCCGCTTCGAGCGGGAGGTGCTGCTGCCGGAGGCCGGGTTCGTGACGCTGCGGATGGTCGACTGCGCGGTGCCCCGGCTGGAGGCGGCCCGGGTGCACACGGAGGGCGACCTGCACCTGCCGCGCTGCCGCTTCCAGCACGGCATCCGCATGACCGACGCCCAGATCGGCACGGACCTGCTGCTCAGCCAGGCCGTCGTGTTCGGCGACCGCCGCGGCCGGGCGCTGGTGGCGGACGGCATGAGCGTCGGCCAGGACCTCCAGGCGGAGTTGCTGGAGGCGTACGGCGAGGTGAGCCTGCGCGGGGCGAAGGTCGGGGTGTCGCTGAGCCTGCGGGGCAGCCGGTTGGTCAATCCGTACGGCGACCGGGCGCTCAACGCCCCGCAGTTGACCGTGGAACGTTCGCTGTACCTGACCCCCGCCGCCGTCGTCGACCCGGTCGCCAACGGGGGCACGACCCCCGCGCACGGGACCCGGGTGCGGCGCTTCGAGTGCCGGGGCGGCGTCCGCCTGGACGACGGACGCTTCGGGGACGCCGTGGACCTGGCCGGGGCCCGGTTCGTGATGACCGACGACCAGGAACTGTCGCTGCGCCGGGTGCAGACCCCGGAGTTGCGCTTCCTCGGCGAGCGCCCCGACCGCGGGCGGGCGGTCCTGTCGGGCGCGCGGGTGGTCAACCTGGTCGACCGGTCGATCAGCTGGCCCGGTGCCGGCCGGCTCCAGATGGGCGGCTTCTGGTACGAGCACCTGGTCCCGACGGGGCGCTTCCCGTTGGCGCGCCGGCTGGAGTGGGTGGCGGCGGCCACCCCGGAGTACCACCCCGAGCCGTACGAGCGGCTGGCCGCGGTGCTGCGGGACAGCGGGGAGGACGCGGAGGCGCGCGAGGTGCTGCTCGCCAAACAGCGCCGGCGCCGGGAGACGCTGCCCATCGGGGCCAAGTTGTGGGGGTACGCCCAGGACTGGGCGGTCGCCTACGGGTACCGTCCCGGGCGGGCGGCCCTGTGGATGGCGGTGCTGTGGGGTGCCTGCGGGGTCGCGTTCTCCCGGGCCGCGCCGCCCCCGCTGAAACCGGACGACCACCCGGACTGGAACGCGGCGCTGTTCGCCCTGGACCTGCTGATCCCGGTGATGGACCTGGGGCAGGACGGCCACTGGCGCCTGTCCGGGTGGTGGCAGTGGTTCGCCACCACGATGATCATCGCGGGTTGGATCCTGGCGACGGCGGTGGCGGCCGGCGCGACCCGGCTGTTACGCCGGGGCTGAGGGCCCGCCCACCCTCGGGACGGGGGCCTTTGCCGGGACTTGACCATCACGGAAGCAACCCGGACGCGGTTACCGAACCGTCACCGGGTTGCCCTGGTGCCCCGTCCGACCTGCGGTTTTCAATGGTTCGGACCATGGCTCTGCTGCGTGCCCTCATCCGTGCCGCCCGGATGGCCCGACACACCTCCTCGCTCGCTGCGGGACTCCCCGCCGACGACGAGGTCCTGCTCGACGTTCCGGACCACCGGCTGGGCCCCGCGCTGGTGGCCGCGGGGCGGGGTGAGCACCGCCCCGCCGCCGATCTGCTCGCCGCCACCCGTGAGGGCGCCGAGTGGGAGGACCGCGACCGCTACGTCACCCGGCTCGCGGCCTTCGCCGGGCCCCGACCCGAGTGGCTGGCCCGCTGGCGCGACGCCGCCCCGCACGACCCCGACCTCCGGCTGCTCACCGCCGAGCAGGCGGTGGCCGACGCCTGGGCGGGGGCGGCTCCCGCCCGCGCCGAACGGCTCCACGTGCTCGCCCCGCTGGTCACGGCCGCCGCCGAGGGCGACCCGCGCGATCCGGTGCCCTGGCGGGTGGCACTCGACCACGCCCGCGGCGGCACCGATCCGCAAGCCCGGTTCGCAGCGCTGTGGGGCGAGGCGGTGCGCCGCTCCCCGCACCACTACGGCTGCCACGTGGCCGCCCTGCGCTTCCTGGCCGCCACCGGGGGCGAAGCGGGACACGGACAGTGCTTCGACTTCGCGGAGCGCGCCGCGCACGACGCACTGCCGGACTCCCTCGTCCAGGCCCTGCCCGTCCGGGCCGTCTTCGGCCATCTGACCACCCGCACCGGTCCCGGCGCCGTGCCCCGGCACCGGCTCGACGCCGCCGTGGACCGCGCCGTGCGGCTGTCCGCGCGCCAGGCGCCCGCCGACCCCTGGCCGGCGGAGGTGCGCAACATCCTGATCTGCGTGCTGGTGCGCCTGGAGCGCTGGCCCGAGGCGCTGGAGCAACTGCGGCGGACCGGCCCGTACGCCACCTCGTTCCCGTGGGACCGGTTCTCGGACGATCCGCTCGGACAGTTCCTGGAGCTGCGGGACGGGGTCCG
Organism: Streptomyces sp. NPDC127068; assembly: GCF_042724695.1. NCBI lineage: Bacteria > Bacillati > Actinomycetota > Actinomycetes > Kitasatosporales > Streptomycetaceae > Streptomyces > Streptomyces sp. NPDC127068. Next base: position 98,656 of record NZ_JBHXEN010000027.1, read on the forward strand.
GATCGAGGTGGCCGCTTCGACCCCGCTCCGTGCCCGCCGGAGCCCGGCACTCCCCGGCGACCACTAGGCTTGCACGTCGTGACCACCGTCCGGCTGCCGCTGTTCCCGCTCAACTCGGTGCTGTTCCCGGGGCTCGTCGTGCCCCTGAACGTCTTCGAGGAGCGCTATCGCGCCCTGATGCGCGATCTGCTGAAGACCCCCGACGACGAACCCCGGCGCTTCGTGATCGTGGCGATCCGGGACGGCCACGAGGTGGCCCCCAGCGCACCGGGTCTCCCCGACCCGACCGCGCCGCCGGAGCGCGGCCCCGCCGCGGGCTTCGGCGACGACCCGCTGAAGGCGTTCCACGGCACGGGCTGCATCGCCGACGCGGCGACGCTGCGGGAGCGCACCGACGGCGGGTTCGAGGTCCTCGCCACCGGCACCACCCGGGTGCGGCTGCACGCGGTCGACGCGTCCGGGCCCTATCTGACGGCCGAGGTGGAGGAGCTGACCGAGGAACCCGGGGACGAGGCGGGCGCCCTGGCCGAAGGGGTGCTGCGGGCCTTCAGGGCCTACCAGAAGCGGCTGGCCGGGGCCCGTGAGCGGTCGCTGGCCAGCAACGGGGAGCTGCCCGACGAGCCGTCGGTCGTCTCGTACCTGGTCGCCGCGGCGATGGTGCTGGACACCCCGACCAAACAGCGGCTGCTCCAGGCGCCGGACACCGCGTCCCGGCTCCGGGACGAGTTGCGGCTGTTGCGCGGCGAGACCGCGATCATCCGCACCCTGCCCTCCGTACCGGCGGTGGACCTCACCCGCGCGCCCACCAGCCTGAACTGAACCGCACCGGCCGAGGCGAACGAGGAGCCCGAGCGTCCCGATGGCGAAGAAGCAGAAGCAGCAGACGGGCGGTACGCCCGCGACCGTGGCCCTCACGGCGGCCGGCACGGAGTTCACCGTCCACGCCTACGCCCACGACCCCGCCCACCCCTCGTACGGCGAGGAGGCCGCACAGGCCATGGGCGTCTCACCCGATCGGGTGTTCAAGACCCTCGTCGCCGACGTGGACGGCGAACTCACGGTCGCGGTGGTCCCGGTCGCCGGGAGCCTGGACCTGAAGGCGCTCGCCACCGCGGTCGGGGGCAAGAAGGCCGCGATGGCGGACCCCGCGGCGGCGGAGCGCGTCACCGGGTACGTCCGGGGCGGGATCTCGCCGCTCGGGCAGCGCAAGCGGCTGCGCACCGTCCTCGACGCCTCGGCCGGGGAGCACGCCACGATCTGCGTGTCGGCCGGCCGTCGGGGCCTGGAGGTCGAGCTGGCCCCCACGGACCTGGTGGCCCTCACCGGCGCGGCGCTGGCGGCCATCGGCCGGTCCTGACCCGTGGGTCCGCAGCGGCGCGGTCGTCAGCGGGACGGGCCCGGACCGGGTCCGTCGCCGTACGGGGGGACACCGTCCTGCAGCGGGGGTGCGTAGGGGTCCCGGGCCGGGCCGCCGTCCACGGGCGGCTGCTCCCAGGGCCCGGGACCGTACCCGGGACCGTAGGCGAGCGGCAGGTCGTACGGGTCGGGGTCGCGCGGGGCGAACAGGGCGGTCAGGCACAGGTGCAGCAGCAGGGCGGTGACCGGCCACACCAGCAAGGTGCCCAGGGCCTCCAGCTTCAGGGGTGCGTCGAAGGTGACGCCCTTGCCGACCTCCTTCGCGTGCGCGACCACGTCCTCGGTCGGGCCGAGCCACACGCCGAGGCGCCACGCCAGCAGCCCGCCGAGCAGACTGCCGATGGCGAGGGCGACGACCAGCGGGATGCCGCCGCGCTTGCGCCACAGGAACACCACGAGCGCGCTGACCGCGCCGAACCCGATCGCGAGCAGGGTGAACGTTCCGTCGATGCCGATGGCCTGTTCCCCCTCGGTGTCCCCGAGGTAGACGGCGTCGGCGTCCGAGACGAGCGGGACCCGGGGCGCCAGCCACAGCCACAGCAGCCCCAGCAGGGCGCCCGCGGCGGCGACCGCGACCGTGACCACGGCGGCCTCGCGGAGTTCTTCCCGCAGCCCCGGCCCCGTCCCCTCACTGGGCTCCCCGGGCCCCGCCGGGGGAGGGTCGGCGGGCGGAGTGCCCCAGCCGCCTTCGGCGGGCGGCTGGTGGTGTGGTGGCTGCGGCGGCGTAGGCGGCGTTGACGGTGTGGTCACCCTGACATCGTGCCAGCCCGGCGCACCACCCGCGTCATCGGACGGCAGCCCGCCGGTACGCCCAGGTGGCCACGGCGAGCGAGATGACGCCGACCCCGGCGCAGACCGCGAGGTGCAGCCCGATGACCCCCCAGTCGGGGTGCGGCGCGAACGTCCGTGCGAACGCCTCCACGCCGTAGGTGGAGGGCAGCAGATCGCGTCCGTACTGGACCGCCAGGGGCAGCCGCTCGGGCGGCAGCACCCCGAGCAGCAGCGCGGCGGACATGCCCAGTTGACCGAGCAGGGTGGCGAGTTCCGGGCGGGGCGCGAGGAGCCCCAGGGCGGCGCCGAGCCCGGCGAGGGCGGCCCCCGCGAGCGGGATCACCGCCAGCAGCACCCACAGGTGGGTGAACGGGAGTTGGAACAGGACGCAGCCCACGGCGGCGGTGACGAAGGTGCCGGGGACCGTGAAGGAGGCGTACGCGGCGGCGGCCCCGAGGACCACCGCGGCGGGCGGCACGGGCAGCGTGGCGTAGTGGTCGAGTCCGCCGTCCGCCCGCAGCCGGCCGAAGTACTGGGCGAGCAGGTTGAGCGCGACGAACGCGACCACCAGGACGCTGGACCCGGCGACGACCGCCCGCGCCTCCTCGCCGCCGTCGACGACGCCCCGCATCAGGACCATGATCCCGACGGACTGGAAGGTGGCGACGAACAGCAGCGGGATGCGGGCGACCCGGGCCCGGGAGAGCTGGGCGCGGTAGACGGCGACGAGCGCGGGCAGCAGTCGGGCGCGCGGCGCCAGGGGCGCGGGGACCGGACGGCTCGCGGGACGCGCGGGCTCACTGCGACGGTGGGAGAGCACCTCGGCGGGTACGACGGTCACGGGGTGAGGCTCCTGTTCCTGGCAGCGTGCGGCAGGGCGTCCGTGGGTGGTCGGTGGGTCATGCCTTCACCAGGCCCGTCGCTTCGGTGTCGGTGCCGCCGAGGGCCAGATAGACGTCCTCCAGGCTGGGTGTCGCCAGCGTGAAGTCGTCGAGGGCGGCGAAGGCGGCGCCTCCGGTGACCGCGGCGACGGCGGCCCGTGCCTCGTCGGGGGCGAGCCGCAGCACCCAGCGGCGACCGGATTCGGTGGCGGAGGACCGCAGCGCGGCGACCTCCGGAATGTCGAGCGGGGCGCGCTCGCGCCACACCAGTTCCACCCGCACCTCCCCCGCGAGGCGTTCCTTCAGCCCGCCGGGCGTGTCACAGGCGATCACCCGGCCCCGGTCGAGCACGGCGACCCGGTCGAGGACGGTCTCCGCCTCGATGACGTTGTGGGTGACCAGCAGGACGGTGGTGCCGTACCCGGCGCGGCGCCGGTCGATCGCGGCCCACACGGCGCGCCGCGCGATGGGGTCCATGGCGGTGGTGGGTTCGTCCAGCACCAGCAGGGGCCGCTCGCCGACGAGCGCCGCCGCGACGCAGGCGAGCCGCCGCTGCCCGCCGGAGAGCTTGGCGATCGGGCGGGACGCGAGCGGGGTGAGGCCCAGTTCGTCGAGGACGGCGTCCCGCTCGGCGCGGGCCGCGGCGGCGTCGAGGCCGCGCAGCCGGGCCGTGGTCTCCGCGGCGAGGGACACGGTCAGCTCGTCGAGGGCGCTGGACTCCTGGCCGAGGTAGGCGAGGATGCGGGCGGCCCGGTCGGGGTGGCGCACGATGTCGTGGCCGAGGATCTCCACGCTGCCGGAGTCCGGCCGCATCAGTCCGGTGAGCTGGCGCACCAGGGTGGACTTCCCGGCGCCGTTCGGGCCGAGCAGGCCGAAGATCTCGCCGCGTCGGATGTCGAGGCGCACGTGGTCGGTGGCCCGCACCTCCGGGGTGCCGGGGGCGCCGCGGCGGCCCCGGGTGGCCCGGTACGTCTTCACCAGGTCGCGCACCGCGCACACCACGTCACCGAGGCGGTCAGGGTGTGCGGGGCGCGTACTCACGAGGATGGAGCCTACGGGGTGCGGGGGGCACGGTTCGTCCCCGGGGTGGGCAAGCCCGCCGGGGACGGGCCGGCGGACCCGCCCGTCCCGGGGACGTCAGGCCCCGGTCCCGGTCCGGCGGGGCGGGGGGTCACTCCCCGGCGGGGGCGTGTTCGGCGGTGCGCAGGTCGACCTCGCGCCAGAAGCCGGCCCGGATCGCGTACCGGTCGTTCTCGTCGATCTGGTCGTCCTTGTGGGCGAGGAGACCGAAGCGGGCGGCGTAGCGGAGGAGTTCCCCGTCGATGCGGTGCGGGACCCTGGGATAGAGCACGGACAGGCGTTCGAGGACGGCGGGTTCGGGCAGTCGGCCCATCCAGCGGCGGGCGAAGACCTGGCCGACCTCGTAGGGGTCACCGCCGACCGTGGTGATGTCCTCCTCGCGGTCCGCCCAGCGCTGTTCGGCGCTGGTGAGCTGGGCGAGGGTGGGCAGGGTGGCCAGCTCGGGGGGTTCGGCGGTGCCGGGGCGGTCCACCCACCCCTTGTCGGAGGACCAACGCAGGGTGGCCCCGGTGGCCCCGCCGGGCACGGGGTGCGCGGCGGGGGCGCGCAGCGCGGCGAGGTCCTTCGGGGTGGGCACGGTCTTGGCGCGTTCCGCGGTGCCGTTCTCGTGGCGGGCCGGCGCCTCGTGCCGGGGAGCCGAGTGGTCGGCGGTCGGGGCGGCGGCCGGTCCGGGCAGCGGGGGCGCGGGCAGGGGCGCGTCGGGCAGCGGGGCGGAGAGGATCGCGGCGATCTCCGGCCGGGGCACGGGTGGCGGGGCGCAGGCTCCGGTGCCGTCCTTGGCACGCACGGCCCGGGTGATCCAGACGCGGTCGAGGACGCGGCGCTCGTCGGCCTCGGCCACCAGGTCCTCGGACTGGTTGTAGTCGCCGTCGGCGGCCTGGACCGCCCACAGATGGACGGCGACCCCGTGTTCCTTGGCGGCCATCATGCCCGGCAGCAGATCGCCGTCACCGGTGACGAGGACGACGTCGGAGCACGCCCGGTTGCGGGCCAGTTCGGTCAGCTCGGCGTGCATGGCGGCGTCGACGCCCTTCTGCGCCCACCGGCCGTCGCTGCGGGTCAGGGCGCCGAGGCGGACCGTGACCCGGGGCATCACGCGCAGTCTGCGGTGGTCGGGTTGCGGTACGCGGTCGGGGGCGCCGTCGAACCAGTAGATCCGCAGCAGCGGGCGTTCGGTGTCCCGCTCGGCGCGTTCACGGAGCCCCTGGATCAGGGCGGCGTGGTCGACGGTGATGCGGGACCGCGACGGTTCTCCGGCGAGGAGACTCGCGGCGGCTCCCAGCAGGTATCCGGCGTCCACCAGGACGACACAGCGTTCCACGTGACCCACCCTCTTTCCTGAACTGTCCCTGCGACGAGCAACGGGATGTCTGAAAGCGCCCCTTCAGGGTGGTGGGGCCGCTGAGCCGCTGGGCCACCGGGCCCCTCCACCGACGCGGGCGCTCGTCGGGTTTCCTCAGGCTTGCTTCGAGTCTGCCCGACCGACGGGGGGTTAACGGCCCGAACTCGATCTTCGGCGTGGCGGATTCACCCGGGGCGCCCCGTTGACCGTCACTACTCAGGGTAAATCTCCGACATGCGCGACTTGTCGGCTTATGTGAATCTGGTCCCGGCTCTGGCCCCCAGATCCCCCTACAGGAGGCAGATCACCATGGCCAAGAACAAGAACCGCAAGCACGGCGGCCAACAGCACCGCTCCTCGGCAGCCGAGCAGGGCACCCAGGAAGCCCAGCGGTCCTCCCTAGAGTCCCAGACCGACCAGCGCCAGTCCCAGGTCACGCCCGGCGACGTGGCGCGCAAGGGGCGCCAGAAGCGCTTCGGCCACAACTGATCCGCCGTACGACCGCACGCCGTACGACGACGGAGAGGGGGGGGGGCCGGGGGGGGGGGGCCCGCGCGGGGGGTGAAAAAAAAAAACAGCCCCCCACACCATGACACAAAGACGGATTGGGGGGGTGGGGTGTGAGGG
>NZ_JBHXEN010000028.1:0-99123 GCF_042724695.1 Streptomyces sp. NPDC127068
CAGGATGCCCCGGCGCCCGCCCGCCGCCGGCTCAGATGATGCCGAACACGAACCCGGCGCCGAGCACCACCAGCGAGGTGAGCGCGGCCCACTTCACGGTGAACCGGGTGTGGTCGCCGAACTCGACCTTCGCCATGCCCACGAGGACGTACACCGCGGGCACCAGGGGGCTCGACATGTGCAGCGGCTGGCCGACGAGGGAGGCGCGGGCGATCTCCAGCGGGGGCACGCCGTGCGCCGCGCCCGCTTCGGCGAGGACCGGGAGGATGCCGAAGTAGAACCCGTCGTTGGACATGAAGTACGTGAACGGGAGCGACAGGAAGCCGGTGACCAGGGCCATGTGCGGACCCATCCAGTCGGGGATGGCCGAGACGACGGCCTTGGCCATGTCGTCGACCATGCCGGTGCCCTGGAGGACGCCGGTGAAGACGGCGGCGGCGAAGACCATGCCGGCGACGTTGAGGACGTTCTCGGAGTGCGCGGCGATCCGGGCCTTCTGGTCCGGCATGTGCGGGAAGTTCACCGTCAGGGCGAGGGCGGCACCGAGCATGAAGAGCACCGGGATCGGCAGCAGCTCCATGATCATGGCGGTCAGCAGGAGGATCGTCAGACCGGCGTTGAACCAGTACAGCTTGGGGCGCAGGGTGGGCCGGTTCGGGTCGAGCACGTGGAAGCCCTCGTGCTCCTCCTCGGCCTCGCCGGCTTCCTCGGCCTCGCCGGCCTTCTTGTCCGGGTCGGCCTTCTTGTCCGGGTCGGCTTGGTCGGTGCCGCCACCCGTACCGGTACCGCTGGTGCCGCCGGAGCGGGTGGTGCCGGAGCCGGCCTTGCCGCTGGTGCCTCCGGCGCCGACCAGGACCTTCTCGTCGGCGGAGCCGGCCTCGGCCTCGATGACCTCGTCGAGGGAGAGGTACCCGAGGCGCTTGCGCTCGCGGCGGCCGAGGACGTAGGCGAGGGCGAAGACGCCGAGCAGGCCCACGGCGAGGGCCGGGATCATCGGGACGAAGATCTCGCTCGCGTCGAGCTTGAGGGCCGTCGCCGCGCGGGCGGTGGGGCCGCCCCAGGGCAGGGTGTTCATCACGCCGTTGGCGGTGGCGGCGATGCCGGTCAGCACGACCAGGCTCATCTTCAGCCGCTTGTACAGCGGGTACATCGCCGAGACGGTGATCATGAAGGTGGTGGAACCGTCGCCGTCGAGGGAGACGATCGCGGCGAGCGCGGCCGTGCCGACGACGATCCGCAGGGGGTCCGCCTTGGCGAACCGCAGGATCACCCGGACGATCGGGTCGAAGAGGCCTACGTCGATCATCACGCCGAAGTACACGATGGCGAACATCAGCATCGCGGCGGTGGGCGCGAGGTCGCCGATGCCCTCGATGACGTAGTCGCCGAGGTTCGCCCCCTGCCCCACCAGTACGCAGAACAGAGCGGGGATGAGGACCAGCGCCGCGATCGGCGAGACCTTCTTCATCATGATCAGGACCAGGAAGGTCGCGATCATGGCAAAGCCGAGGATGGTCAGCATGAGTGGATTACCTAACGTTCGTCCTTGAACCGTGTGGCTCTCTCACCAGGGCCTGCGGTCAGCGTGACGTTAGGTCGCGGGGGAATGCGTTAACAAGATGTTGACATGAGAGCAATATGCGCGAAAGTCCCGGTCATGAACAGATGGCGGTGAGACGCACGGGAACGGCGTTGAGCACGGCGGTTCCGGACAGGGGGTCGAGCAGGCTTCCGTCGAGGAGTTGGTTGACGTTGACGCCGGGCATCGCGGCGGCCACCCGCAACCGGGTGCCCGGGCGGTCATGGCCCCAACCGCGCGGCAGGCTGACCACTCCGGGACGGACCGAGTCGGTGATCTCCACCTGTGCGGCGACCTCTCCCCCGGAGCCCCGGACCCGGACCCGGCCCCCTTCGGCGAGGCCGAGCCGCCGGGCGTCCTCCGGGTGCACGTGCAGGGTGCAGCTCTGGGAGCCGCCGCCGAAGCCGGGGACGTTGTGCAGCCAGCTGTTGCCGGAGCGCAGGTGGCGCCGGCCGACGAGCACGAAACCGCCCGGTCGGTCGTGTCGGGCCAGGGCGAGGCGGGTCAGGTCGGCGGCGATCGGCGGCGGCAGCAGCTCCACGCGTCCGCTGCGGGTGGCGAGCGGCTGCGGCAGTCGGGGGCGCAGCGGGCCCAGGTCGACGCCGTGCGGCGCGTCGAGCAGCCGGCGCAGGGTGAGGCCGCCGGGGCGGGCGCCGAAGCCGTCCCCGTAGGGGCCGAGGCGCAGCATCAGGTCGAGGCGCCGTTCGGCCCCGCCCTCGCCGTCCAGTTCGGCGGCGAGGGCGTGCGGGTCACGGCCGTGGACGGGGCCCGAGGGGTCGGCGACGGCCTGGACGAGGGCGCTGTCGACGACGCAGGCGTCCACCTCCGAGGGGTCGGCGCCGTGCAGTCCGGTGGCGGCGAGGACCAGCCGGGCGTGGATCTCGGTCTCGGCCATCGCCCCGGCGTCCAGCGGGACCGCGGGGCGGCTGTAGCGGGCCTGGTTGCGCACGGCCAGCATGTTGAAGGCGAAGTCGTAGTGCGGGGTGCGGGAGGGCCGGGGCGGGGGCAGGACGACATGGGCGTGGCGGGTGGTCTCGTTGAGGTACGGGTCGACGCTGACCATGAAGTCGAGTCCGGCGAGCGCCCGGTCGAGGCGGTCGCCGTCGGGGGCCGAGAGGACGGGGTTGGTGGCACTGGTGACCAGGGCCCGCAGGGGGCCGCCGCCGAGGCCGCCGGGCACGCCCGCACCGGGGGTGTCGATCTCCTCGGAGAGCGCGGCGAACGGCAGCTCCCCCTTGACCTCGGGATGTCCGCTGACCCGGCTGCGCCACCGGCCGAGGGTGAAGCCGCTGCCGGGTCCGACGGGGCGCGGCGGCCGGTCGGTGGCGGACTGCGGGAAGAGCACGCCGCCGGGGCGGTCGAGGTTGCCGGTCAGGATGTTGAGGACGTCGACCAGCCAGCTCGCGAGGGTGCCGAAGAGGACGGTGCTGCTGCCGATCCGGCCGTACACGGCGGCGGTCGGCGCCTGGGCCAGCTCGCGGGCCAGGTCACGGATCGTCCCGGCCGGTACGTCGCAGGCGTCGCTGACCGCTTCGGGGGTGAACTCCACCAGGGCGCGGCCCAGTTCGGGCACCTGGGCGACATGGGGGGCGAGGTCGCGCAGGTGCACGCGGTCCTCGGCGAACAGGACGTTCACCATGGCGGCGAGCAGCAGGGCGTCGGTGCCCGGGCGGATGGCGACGTGCCGGTCGGCGAGTCGTGCGGTGCTGGTGCGGCGCGGGTCGATCACGGTGAGGGTGCCGCCGCGGGCCCGTAGCGCTTCCAGGCGGCCGGGGAAGTCGGGTGCGGTGCACAGGCTCCCGTTGGACTCGACGGGGTTGGCGCCCAGGAGCAGCAGGTGGTCGGTGCGGTCGAGGTCCGGCACGGGGATCGCGTGGGCGTCGCCGTAGAGGAGTCCGCTGGAGACGTGTTTGGGCATCTGGTCGAGCGTGGTGGCCGTGAACAGGCTGCGGGTCCCGATGCCGTTGACCAGCAGCGGCGGGTACAGGACGCCGGCGACGGTGTGGACGTTGGGATTGCCGAGGACCACGCCGACCGCGTTCGGCCCGTAGGTCTCGATGACCGGCCGCAGACCGGCGGCGACGGCGTCGAACGCCTCGTCCCAGCCGGTTTCCGTCAGCCGTCCGCGGCGGCGCAGCAGCGGCCGGGTGAGCCGGTCGGGGTCGCCGTCGACGCTGCCGAACAGGGCGCCCTTCGGACAGATGAAGCCGTGGCTGAAGACGTCGTCGCGGTCCCCGCACGCCCGGGTGACGGCGGTGCCCTCGATGGTCAGGGCGAGCCCGCAGGTCGCTTCGCAGAGGGGGCAGACGCGCAGGGCGGTCCGGGTGGTGCCGGACGGGGAGGAGGCGGAGGGCGTTAAGGGCGCAGAGGGCGCTGAGGACATCGGGACTCCACGGTGCGTGACGGCACTCGGCACGGAAGCGATCCCCTTGAGCATACCGACTGGTATGGACCATGGGGAGGTCACGCCACACCCTTCCCGGCATCCTCACGGATGGCACAAGTACCCCATGGATAGGTGCAGTTGATGATGCATCACGCGATCCCGGGCGCGCTCGGATCGTCCGCGGACGGGCAGCGAACCGTGCGCGGACCGGCGGCCCGAGCAGGGGCGGCTCAGCCGGCGGGAGCGTCCTTGCGCGGCGCGAGGGTCACCCGGGCGACGTCCTCGACGGCCTGCCCGTCCACGGCCCACACCGTGCCGTCGTCCGCGTGCAACCGGACGGTCAACTCGTGCGTGCCGCGCCCCAGGGAGGCGGCGGACAGCCGGTACCGGGGTTGGTGCAGTCGGGCCAGCCGACGGCCCTCCAGGTAGAGGACGGCGTACCCGCGGCCCGTCGTCGCGGCGCTGCCGGTGCCGCTGCGCTCCGCGCTGAAGCGGAAGTTGGTGACGGTGAGCCGGACGTCCCAGTTCTCGGCGGCGCCCGGTCGGACGGCGATCCGCACGTCGGGGGCGCCCTCCCGGTCGACCTCACGGAGTTGGTCCCCCGTCGCATCGCTCGTCGAGAGGAGTTCCCCCACCGGGGACGGCGTCAAGGAGTGCGCGTCGCCGCCCCGGGAGGAGCTTCCGCCGTCGCAGGCCGCGGCGGCGACCAGGGCGCAGCAGAGGAGGAGCGCGCACGCGCCCCGGCGCGCGCGCACACGGGTGGGGACCGGTTGCTGAGGTGACGCCATGGCACCCGAGCCTAGGCGACGCGCCGCCGGCGGGATCGGACAGGGTGCACGCCCCGGACCGCCCCCCGCCGACCGGCCCCCGCCGATCGGCCCGCCCTCTTCGACCCGCTCGGCCGAACCGCTCCGGGCGGTGCACGACCCGACGCCCCTTCGCCCTTGCGCCACGGGGAACCGAATCCTACGGTGATGCATAGGAATAGCTACGAGGGAGCGCCGATGAGCGGTGACACCGCCCGGAAGACCGCCGAGAGCCTGACCTATGCGACCGGATTCGGTAACGAACACAGCAGCGAGGCGGTCGCCGGCGCCCTGCCGCTGGGCCGCAACTCACCGCAGCGCGGCCCGCTCGGGCTGTACGCGGAGCAGCTGAGCGGGAGCGCCTTCACCGAGCCCCGCGCGGACAACCGGCGCACCTGGCTGTACCGCATCCGCCCGTCCGCCGCCCACCCCGCGTTCACCCGGGTCGACAACGGCGCGCTGCGCACGGCGCCCTTCACGGAGACGGTCCCCGACCCCAACCGGCTGCGTTGGGACCCCCTGCCCGAACCGCCGGCCGGAACGGACTTCCTGGCCGGCCTGTGGACCCTCGGCGGCAACGGCGACGCCGCGAGCCGCACCGGCATGGCCGTGCACCTCTACCACGCCAACGCCCCGATGAAGGACCGGGTGTTCAGCGATTCGGACGGGGAGTTGCTGATCGTGCCCGAGCGCGGCGGTCTGCTGCTGCGCACCGAACTCGGGCTGCTCGCCGCCCGCCCCGGCGAGGTCGTGCTCGTCCCGCGGGGCGTCCGCTTCCGGGTCGAGCTGTTGGACCCGGCGCCCGACGGGGACGGCCCCGCCGCGCGCGGTTACGTCTGCGAGAACTACGGCCGCCCCTTCCACCTGCCCGAGCGGGGCCCGATCGGCGCCAACGGCCTCGCCAACGCACGCGACTTCCGGGCGCCGGTCGCCGCCTACGAGGACGTCGAGGGACCGGTCGAGGTGGTGAACAAGTTCTGCGGCAACCTGTGGACCGCCACCTACGACCACTCCCCGCTGGACGTGGTCGCCTGGCACGGCACCCACACCCCGTACGTCTACGACCTGCGCACCTTCAACGTGATCGGCTCCCTCAGCTACGACCACCCGGACCCGTCGATCTTCACGGTGCTCACCTCGCCGTCCGACACCCCGGGTCTCGCGGCGGTGGACTTCGTGGTGTTCGCGCCCCGTTGGCTGGTGGGCGAGGACACCTTCCGGCCGCCGTACTTCCACCGCAACGTGATGAGCGAGTACATGGGACTGATCGAGGGCGCCTACGACGCCAAGGCCGGCGGCGAGGGCGGGTTCGTGGCGGGCGGCGGGTCCCTGCACAACATGATGTCGGCGCACGGGCCGGACCGGGAGACCTTCGACCGGGCGAGCGCCGCCGCGTTGGTGCCCCAGCGCATCGACGACGGTCTGGCGTTCATGTTCGAGACCCGGTGGCCCGTGGTCACCACCGCGCTCGCCGCCGGGGCGGACCACCTCCAGCGCGGGTACGACGATGTGTGGCATGGTCTGGAGCGCCATTTCAGGAACCCCTAGCGCGCCGCGGGCGACCGCCCCCCGAACGACCCCCGTGTCCTCGTGGGCCGCCGCACCGGACCCGATTCGGAGAAGTCGTGACCGCTTTTGCCCCGGACTCGATCGTCCTGAATCGCAAGCTTCCGCTCTGGTACCAGGTGTCGCAGTCCCTGCGCGCCTCGATACTCGGGCGGGCGCCGGACGCCCCGCTGCGGCTGCCCACCGAGGAACGCCTCGCCGGACACTACGGGGTCAGCGTGCTGACCATGCGGCAGGCCCTCAAGGAGTTGGAGGACGAGGGCCTGATCAGCCGCCACCGGCGGCGGGGCACCTTCATCGAGCCGGCCGCGCGGCGCGGCGCCCCGGTCCGTCTGCTGGGCTCCGTGGACGCGATCGTGGCCCAGCAGTCGGGCATGACCACCCGGCTGTTGGACCACGGGCGGATACCGGTCCCCCATGCGTACGCGGACCGGTTCCCGGGCCTGGACGAGGTCGCCACGTACCACCGGCTGCGCTCCGACGAGGCGACCGGCGAACCCACCAACCACGCGCGCAACTACGTCCGGCCGGAGCTGGCCGAGCGGATGGACCCCGCGGACCTGGAACGCTGGCCCATGACCAAGGTGCTGCGGGACGTGGCCGGCGCCCGGATCGGCCGGATCACCGACACGGTCGAGGCCCGACTGGCCGACCCGGACACCGCACGACTGCTCGACGTCCCGCTGCTCAGCCCGATCCTGCACTACACGGGCGTCACCCACGACGAGGACGGTCGGGTCCTCGACCTCGCCGTCATCCACTACCGGGGCGACCGCTTCTCCTTCACCGTCACCCTGGACGCCCAGCCACCCGACTGACCGACGCCGCCATGGCTAGCATGCCGGGCGTGACGCACACCGAGGAACCGCTGTTGGCGGACCTGATGCCGTGGTCCGTCGCCGTCCCCCGGATCGGCCGGGGCTGGCCCGTGGCACCGGACACCGCGACGCTCAGGGCGCGCTGGGAGGCCCTGGCCCGGGCGGAGGGCGCGGACCGGACGGCCCTGTTCGAGCCCAGCCGGGCCCGCACCCCGCGGTCCGCGGTCGCCCAGCTGCCCGGCCAGTCCACCGGCACCACCCGGCTCGCCCACGCCCCGGGACCGTTCCCGCAGCCGTTGCGCGTATTGCTCGCGCCCTTCGACGAGCAGTGGCTGATCCCCGACCACCGGCTGATCGACGCGGCCCGCCCGGAGTTGTGGCGGGTCGCCGACGCCCGACAACTGTTCGTCCTGGACACCCCGGCAGCAGCGGGTGCCGCGGCCGGGCCAGGTCCGGCGCTCCTGGTCACGGCACGGCTGCCGGTCACCGTGCCGCCGCCCGTCCCCGCGCCCCGCGAGCGCTCCCGCGCCACCCGGGTGCACCCCCTGTTCCGGCGACCGGGCGGAGCCGAGCCCAACCTCGCCCCCGGGCTGTCGGAGCTGCTCGCCACCCGTCTCGGCCACCGCCGCCTCGACCCCCTGGACGTCCTGGCGTGGATCGTCGCCGCCGCCCGTCCGGGGCCGGGGGGCTGCACGGTGCCGCTCACCCGCGATCCGGAGGTCTGGGCACGGGGCACCGGGACGGGTCACCGACTGCTGCGGCTGATGGTCCGCACCGACGGCGACCGACCGCGGCTCCCCGGCGGCAGCCGCCCCTACGTGCGGTCCCCGCTCCCCGAGCGCCCGACCGTCCTGCGCCACGACCCGGACATCGGGAGCCTGGACGTGGACGGGGGGCGGATCTCTCCGGTGCCCGCGGAGGTGTGGCACCTCAGGGCCCAGGGCGTGCGGGTGGTGGAGTCCTGGTTCGGCCGTCGCACGGCGCCGGCACTGCCGGACTCCCTGGCGGCCGTCCGGCCGGCGGCCTGGCCGCAGACGTGGACCTCCGAACTGCTGGAACTCCTCACCGTGCTGGGCCTGCTCGCCGGGTGCGGACCGAGCCGCCCCGAGCCGTTCGGCCCCCGACTGACGGCGGACGAGCTGCGTCGGGCGGGCGTGCTGCCGCCGCCGGACACGGCCCGCCGCCCCGCCTCCGTCCTCGACCACCGCGAGGAGGGCCCGGAGGGCCAGTACGCACTGCTCTGATCCGCACACCCCGGACGCCCGTGGCCACGGGGCGCTACCCGGGCGGGGAGCGGGGGCCGGGGGTGCCGTGTCATCGCGCGGTGCCGGTCCACGCCGGCGGGGCCGCCGGGTCGGTGGGGAGGACCGACGCGGTGCCGAGCGGGTGCGGGTGGACGGCACTCCGTACTGATGAGCGTAGGAGCGCGGGTCCGGCGGAGCTGCCGCCGGCACACGACGGTGCGTAAGGGGTACACAGGGGGCCCGGGCGGGCACGGAGGCGACGCCGCGCACCGTGGGAAGGGCGGTGCCGGGGACGCGCCGGAGGATTCCGACCGCGACCGCCGGGCCCGGGCCGGTGTCTAGTGACCGCCGAAGAGCGAGCGGCGCAGCCGGCGCAGCGGGGCGAAGAGCGAGACGCGTCGCACGCGGGCCTTACGCCCGCTGACCTCGTGGGCGGGCGCGCGCGTCGTCAGTTCGCGCATCAGCAAGGTCGCCTCGGCCGCCTCCCGTTGCGGTATGGCGGGGCCACCCAGCACGGCGAGATGGCGGTCGAGGCGCGAACTGGTCGCGCTGCTCCCGCAGGTGATCGCAGGGACGCGCGCCCTGCTGCGGACTGTCATCGGTTCCATTTTGTCTCCCCACCCATACGAGGGCACCCGGCCCGGGCAGGTTCACCCTATCTCCCCCGCCTGACACTCGTGTATACCGCCCGGGGCACTCACCTTCCGGGAGGCGGCGCCGACCGGGTTCGACGCCGCCCCTCCGGTCGCACCGGCCGCACCCGTCCCACCGGTGCGCGGGTCCGGTCGAGCGGGACGACGGGAATCCGTTCGAGGCAGTTCAGGGGGGTCGCAACGGGCCGGGGCTGGGCTACTTTGTGAGCGTCGGACACTGCGAAGGGGGACTCCGGTGAGCCGGGAACCGAACGACGCAGGACAGGGGAACCCGGGCGCGACGGACGGCGGCGAACGGCCCCTGGTCGCCGGACGCTACCGGTTGTTGTCACCGCTGGGCGAGGGCGGGACGGGCACGGTGTGGTTGGCCCGTGACGAGGCCCTGCGCCGGGAGGTCGCCGTCAAGGAGGTGCGGGCGCCCGCGGGGCTCACCGTCGCGGAGGTGGAGCAGCTCCACGCCCGGCTGGAACGGGGCGCCTGGGCGGCGGCCAGGATCTCGCACCGCAACGTGGTCAGCATCCACGACGTGGCGGTGGAGGACCGCCGCCCGTGGATCGTGATGGAACTCGTCCGCGGGCTGGCCCTGTCGGACGTGCTGGTCGCGGAGGAGCGGGTGTCGCCGCAGCGGGCCGCCCGGATCGGCGCCGAGGTGGTGGGCGCGTTGCGGGCCGCGCACGACGCGGGGGTGCTGCACCAGGACGTCAAGCCGGCCAACGTCCTGCTGGCCAGCGACGGTCGGGTGCTGCTGTCCGACGTGGGGACCGCGACGGCGCAGGGCACCTCGGCGCTGACGCGGGCGGGCCGGATCGCCGGCTCCCCGGAGTTCCTGGCCCCGGAGCGGGTGCTCGGCCGGGACCCGGGCCCGGAGTCGGACCTGTGGTCGCTCGGTGTGTTGCTGTACACGGCGGTGGAGGGACGGTCACCGTTCCGGCGGGACACCGCGCCGGACACCCTGCGGGCGGTGGTGGACGAGGAGCCGGCCCCGCCCCGGACCGCGGGCCCGTTGGCGCCCGTCATCGGGGGGCTGTTGCGCAAGGACCCGGCCGAGCGGCTACCGGCCGCGGTGGCGGAACGCGAGTTGCGGAACATCGCGGCGGGGGGCAGCGGAACGTCCGGCCCGGGCGCTCCCGGTGGAACGTCCGCCGGCTCCGCGCCCCCGGTCGGGTCCGGGCCCGACGGCACCGCTGCGGGCGACGACCGGTCCGGCGCGTCCGGGCCGTCGGTCGCCGCGGGCTCGTACGCCGCGGGGTCCGACGGCACGACGGCGTCGGCCACCCGGGGGCAGCGGCGCGGCGCGGCCTTCGTCCTGCTGGCCTCGGTGGGGGTGCTCGTCCTGGGGCTGGGCGCCTTGGTCCTCGCCCTGCGCTGACCGGGTGGGCCGCGCCCCCGTGCGGACGGGGCGCGGCGCACCGCGGCGGAACCGGGCGGGTCAGGCCGCCGAGTTCAGGGCGGGCAGGTAACCGCGGGACTGTCCAGCCGCCTTGGGGTGGTAGGACTCGCTGATGCTGAGCAGCTTGAGGCTGTGCAGCCAGGCGTCGCCGGAGCAGATCTCGTGTCCGGCGAACCGTCCGGTGACGCCCGCGAAGGTGAAGCCGTGGTCGGCCGCGCGCTTGGCGAGGGCGCCGTTCAGGTGGTCGGAGGCGGAGTTGATGGCGGAGCGCTCCCGCTCGGAGAGTCCCGCGAGGCAACTGCCGCTCAGCTTGTAGAAGCGGGGGTAGCCGAGGACGACGACCTCGGCCCGGGGAGCCCGGTCGGCGATCGCCTCGTAGAGCTCGTCGAGGTGACCGGGCAGCGTGGAGTCCACGTAGCGGCGGGCGGTGGCGATGCGGCCCAGGCAGGAGTTCTCGGATTCGGTGACGCAGGTGCTCATGACGTCGGAGAAGCCCGCGTCGTTGCCGCCGACCGTGATGCTGACGAGACCGGTGCCGGACCCGAGGGGGCCGAGTTGCTTGGTCCGGACATCACCCGTACGAGCGCCCGCGCAGGCCGTGAAGTGGAACGAGGAGGGTGAGTGGGCGGCGGCCCACAGCGCGGGGTAGGCGCGGGAGGTCCGCTTGCAGGAGCCGCTCGCGCCGTCGTAGGCGCCGGCGCCGAGGCCGGAGGAGTAGGAGTCCCCCAGCGCTACGTACCCGGTGGCCGCGGCGCGGGGGGCGGCCTGTGCCGCGGCGGCTCCGGTCAGCGTGAGGCCGGCGGCGACGAGGAGCGAGGTGAACGCGGCCGTACAGGCCGTAAGTCGGGAACGTCTCATGGAACCTCCCTTTAGCAGGATCTCCGCGACGACCGTGCGACCGTGGCATCAGGTGACCAGTCGGGTTGGAAATGTGCATGACAGACTTGTCGGCTTCTTTCCCGGAATCCTCACCAGCGATTCGTCAGACGTTCAATTACCTTCCCCTTTTCGCCATCTGACGTGCCGTCAATGAGGGTGAGTCGGAAGCACGGGCGTCTTCGCAGGGCGGTCGCAGGTCGCTCCGGGCGCCCCTTCACCACCCCCGAGCCCCCTGCGCACCCGCACCCCCGTGCGGGCCGGACGATCCGTCAGGGTGACGACGACGACCGAAACCCGGGTGCGTACGGGCGCGGGGTGCCGGATCATGACGGTCATGTCTGCCATGCCTGTGCGACCGGAGGACACTCTGACGCAGCCGCCCCACCACGACCGACCGCCCGTTCCCGAAGCCGAGACCGCTCCCGTAGCCGTTTCCGAGGCCGCGGCGCCCGTAGCCGTACCCGCCGTCACGCCCCGGAACGTGTTCGCCACCCTCCCCGTCCAGCTGACCCTGAACGACGAGGACAGCCCGTCGGACGTGGTGGACGCCCTGTTCCTGGGGCGGTTCACGACCGGCGAGCAGCCCCATGCGCGCCGTACGGGGATCGAGCGGGTGCGCGCCGGTGCACCGCTCATGCCACCGGGCGCGACGGTGGTGCGCGCCACCCGCGGCGACGACAACCGGAGCAACACCCTCGCGGTGGGCGACGGCTGGACGCTGTTGGCCAGCCGTTGGCGGCAAGGTGCCGACGTGTCGGTGACGGCGACCAGCGCCGAACTGGCCGACCACGTGATGAGCCTGGCGACCGAGGGGGCGACCGACGAACCCGAGCCGCAGCCGGAGACCGTGCCCATGGGGTTCTGGTACGTGTCCCCGCGCCGGGGCCCGCACCGCACCACCCGCCAGATCTCGGCCCTGACCTGGGCCGAAGCCCGGGCCAACTACACCGCTCCGGTGGCCGAAGCCATGGACGGGCTGATGAAGTTGACCGCCGAGGACGTCACGGGGCGGCTGCTCCTGCTGCACGGGCCGCCGGGCACCGGCAAGACCTCGGCACTGCGCACGCTCGCCCGGTCCTGGCGGGAGTGGTGCCAGGTGGACTGCGTGCTCGACCCGGAGCGGCTGTTCACCGACGTCGGCTATCTGATGGACATCGCGATCGGTGAGGACGAGGGCACGGCGAAGGGCCGCTGGCGGTTGCTGCTGTTGGAGGACTGCGACGAGCTGATCCGGGGCGGGGCCAAGGACTCGGCGGGCCAGGCGCTGTCCCGGCTGCTGAACCTGACGGACGGCCTCCTCGGTCAGGGCCGCAACGTCCTCGTCGGGATCACCACCAACGAGGACCTGGAACGGCTGCACCCCGCCGTGGTGCGTCCGGGACGGTGCCTCGCCCGGATCGAGGTCGGCCCGCTGACCCGCCCGGAGGCCGTCGAGTGGCTCGGCACGGAGGAGGGCGTCGACCGGGACGGGGCCACCCTGGCGGAGCTGTTCGCCCTGCGCCGGGGCAGCGGCCCGACCGAGGTACCGGGCCAGCGCCCCGGCGCGGACGCCGGGCTGTACCTGTAGCCGCGCTTCCAGAGGACGACCGGTGGGACCCGGCAGCCGGGCGGTCCGGGGCGGCACCTGCGCCCCGGACCGGCGGGCTCACGCCTGCGCCCTCTTCTTGAACACCTCCACCAGACTGGTGAAGCTGTCGGCGCCGCGGCCCGCCGCCAGCCCCCGTTCGAACATCTCGTGCACCGCCGCCGGCAGGGTGCTGTCGAGACCGGCGTCCCGGGCGGTCCGCACCACGTGCTCGATGCTGGCGGCGCCCATCGCGAGCCGGTCGACGTCCCCAGGGTGCTCGCCCCGGTCGATCCTGGGGGTGTAGAACTCCAGGAACTGGCCGACGTCCGCCGCGTCCCGGGCGATCGGCAGCAGTTCCTCGGCGGTGACGCCGTGGGCCTCGGCGACCGCGACCGCGTGCAGCCAGCTGAGCATCGTCGTCCAGAAGACGTCCATCTGGAGCTGGTAGAACAGCGCCGCCCGCCCCGGGTCCTCCCCCAGGAAGTCGGTGCCGGTCAGCACCTCCAGGGTGGCCTTGTGCTGCTCGAACACCTCGCGCGGGCCGCTGTAGAAGGTGGACGTCCCCGGCTGTCCGACACCCGAGGGCGGTACCTGTACACCACCCGTCAACTGGACGCCGCCGCGCTCCGCGACCCAAGCGGCGGCTTCCCCCGCCCGCTGCGGAGTGTCCGAGCTGAGGTTCACGATCACCCGCCCGGCGAGCGCGGACTCCGCCCGGCCCAGGATCGCGTACACCGCTTCGTAGTCCGTGAGGCTCAGGACGACGAGTTCGTTCGCCGTGAGCGCCTCCTCGACGCCGCCCGCGAGGACCGCGCCCCGGGCCACCAGTTCGTCGGCCTTGCCCGAGCTGCGGTTCCACACCGTCAGCGGGTGGCCCTCGGCCAGGAACGCCCTGCCCATGGCCTGCCCCATCGGGCCCAGTCCGATGAGGGTGACTGCCTGCTTGCCCATGTCCGTGTCCTTTCCGCCGGCGCGTGCCGGGTACGAGTGACGCAACCGAATCGAGCGGACGAGCGCTCTAGAACGAACGCTCTATCCAGTAGGACGGTAGCAGCTTCTAAAGCGAGCGTTCTACTCGGTACACTCGTCGGGTGAAGACGACTGGCGCGAAGACGACGAAGACGGCCGCGGGGGACGCTTCCCCGGTGAAGCCGGGCACGGGACTCGGCACCCGGGAGCGGATCGTCCGGGCGGCCTCACACCTGATGCAACGACAGGGCTACGACGGCACGGGGATCAAGCAGATCTCCGTGGCGGCGTCGGCCACGCTCGGCTCGGTGTACCACTTCTTCCCCGGCGGGAAGCAGGAGCTGGCGGTCGCCGCGATCGGCCACGGCGAGCAGGAGTTCGCCCACGAACTGGAGCACTGGCTGGCCGCGGAGGCCGATCCCGCCGCGGCCGTCGTCGCCTGTGCGAACAACCTCGGCGTCGGGCTACGGGACTCCGACTGGGTGGACGGGTGCCCGGTCACCTCCACCGCCCTGGGGACCGCCGGCCGGGCTCCCGACATCCAGGAGGCGGCGGCCCGTGCGTTCGCCCGCTGGCGCGGGCTGGTCGCCGCCCGGCTGCGGGCGGCCGGGTTCGCCGAGGACGTGGCCACGGAGCTGGCGTACACCGTGATCAGCACCCTGGAGGGGGCGGAGTTGGCGGCCCAGGTGGAACGGAGCACGACCCCGTTGGAGGTGGCGGGGCGCCACCTCGCGCGGCTCATCGACCTCCACCGCTGACCGGGCGCGGCGGGTCAGCGCCCGTAGACCGCGCGCAGCGCCTCCCGGACGGCGCGCAGGGCCTCGGATTCGGGAACGCCGAGCCGCAACGCCCGGTCCGCGTAGGTCCGGGCGGCGGCCGCCGTCTCCCGGGTGGCGGCGTCGCCCGCCGCGGCGATGAAGGAACCGAGGCGGCCCCGGGTCTCGATGACCCCGTCGGACTCCAGGGCCCGGTACGCCTTGGCCACCGTGTTCACGGCGAGTCCCAGCTCCTGGGCCAGGCCGCGGACGGTCGGCAGCTTGTATCCGGTCGGCAGGTGGCCGGACCTCGTCTGGTCCGCGATCTGCGCGCGGAGCTGTTCGAAGGGGGCCGTGCCCCCGGCCGGGTCGATCACGATCGTCAACGTCACCCGGTGATTCTCCCGCAGCGGGCGCACCGAAGCGCCGGTACGCCCGGTCGGCGTGGCCCGGGGCCGCGCGCCCCGGCCGCCAGGGCCTGCGGGCGGGAAAATGAGGGGCGCGCCCCGGGGCCGCGAACCTAGCGTGTGGGCATGACCACTGTTGTACGTCCGTTCCGCCCCGAGGACGCCGAGCACTTCGCTCGGGTCCGTCAGGCAGCCGTCCCCTTCCTCTTGGCCACGGCCGGGTCCGTGGCCTTCGACGTCAGCCACGCCCACCCGGACGCGCACTACCACCCGTTGGTCGCCGAGCAGCACGGGGAGATCATCGGCACGGTCCAGGTGGGCGTCGCCCATGAGAGCCCGACACCGGGGCAGGGCTTCGCGAACGTCTACGTCCACCCGGAGCGACGCGGCCGGGGGGCCGGAACGCTGTTGGTGCGGGCCGCCGAGGAGCAGCTCGCCCGGGTCGGGGCGACGGCGGTGTACACCTGGGTCCTGGACGAGCCGGAGAACCGCGCCTTCGCCGAGCGGCGCGGCTACCGTCCCCGCCGCAGCGCGCACTTCCTCCGGCTGGACCTCGACGCGCTCCCGCCCCGGCTGCCCGCGCCCGAAGGGGTGGAACTGCGTACGGCGGCCGACTTCGAGGACGACCCGCGCCCGGTGTTCGCGCTGGACGCGGAGTGCACGGAGGACGAGCCCGGCGACATCGGCGCGAACTTCTCCGACTACGAACAGTGGCTCCGGGACACCTGGCACCACCCCCTGATGGACCGGAAGCTGACCACGATCGCCGTCGTGGACGGGCGTCCGGTCGCCTTCACCGCCGCCCGTACCGACGGGAAGAGCCGGTACGTCACGGCCATGACCGGCACCGTGCGCTCCCACCGGGGCCGGGGCCTCGCCAAGGCGGTCAAGAACGACTCCCTGCACCGGGCGCGGGCGGCCGGGTTCACCGAGGCGTTCACCGGCAACGACACCGACAACGCCCCGATGCTCGCGGTCAACACGTGGTTCGGCTACGCGGTCTGCGCCACGGAGGTGCGTCATGTCCGCGACCTCGGCTGAGACCCACGAGGGTGCGGGGACCGTCGAGGTCGTGCTGGTGAAGAACGGCCGCACCAAGATCCGCTACCCCGCCCGGCGGCTCGCCGACGACGGGGACCGAGTGAGTGTGCGGGCCCCCTGGGCGGGCGAGGGCGTCCGCGACTTCGGCTTCGTCCGCTTCGAGCCCGGCGACGTGTTCACCGAGCACTACTGGCGCACCCGGTGGTACGCCGTGAAGGAGGTGCGCACCGGCGCGGGCGTCCTCAAGGGCTGGTACTGCGATGTGACCCGGCCCGCCGTGGTGTCCGCCGACGAGGTCGTGGTGACCGACCTGGACCTCGACCTGTGGGTCGGGGCCGACCGCTCGGTCGTCCTGCGGCTGGACGAGGACGAGTTCGCCGCCAGCGGGCTCGCGGCCTCCGACCCCCGGGCGGCGGAACGGGCGATGAACGCCCTGGACGAGTTGGAACGCCTCGCCCGGGAGGACTCCGACGGGTTCACCGCCCTGTTCCGGTAGGGCCGGTCACCGCGGGTCGCGCAGGCCGAGGACGTACGCCGCGGTCAGCGCGACGGCCCGGTCCGCGTCGTGCGACAGGTCGGCGAGGGCGCGGGCCGCGGTGGTGCCCGGGATGTCGGCGAGCGCCTGGGTCAGCCGTCGCCGTACGGCGGGGTCGGCGGTGCCGTGGGCGAGCCGGTCGACGAGCCCGGTGGCGATCCGGTCCGCCCACCCGGGACGGCTCGCCAGGGCGCTCAGCGCATCGGCCGCGTCCACGTCGTTCACCTCGCCGACGACCAGGTCGAGGAGCGTCGGCACCGCCTCGGTCACGCCGCGTGCCCCGAGGGCCAGGGCCGCGTACCTGCGGACCACGGGGTCGGGGTGGGCGAGGGCGTCCCGCAGCAGGGCGGTCGCCCCGTCGTCCGGGATCTCGGCGAGCGAGCGGACCGCGCGCTCGCGCACCTGCGCCGCCGAGGAGTCGAGCCCCTGCGCCAACAGGAGCTCGACTCCGTCACCGGCCGAGCGCGCCAGGGCCCAGCGGAGGGCCCCGGCGACGTTCGCATCCGTTTCGCTCAGCACCGCCTCCACCAGTGATTCCACCGGCGCCGGAACCTCCTCGGTGGCGGACAGGGCCGCGCGCTGGCGCTTGCCCGCGCTCTTCGACCCCAGTGCCTGGAGCAGGGCGACGGTCTGGAGGACGTCCTCCCAGGCGGCGGGTTCCGCGGCGTCGATCCGACGGAGTCGGGTGAGCAGTTCCGTCTCGTCGGCGATGCGTTCCCGGGTCTGGCGGACCAGGTCGGCGACGAGGTCGGCGGGCGTGAAGTCGGGATCGTCCAGCGCCCGGGCGACCTCCTTCAGCGACAGCCCCAGGGACCGCAGGCTCTCGATGTGGAAGATCCGCCGGACGTCCTCGCCGGAGTACTCCCGGTAGCCGGCGCCGGTACGGCCCGTCGGTCGCACCAGGCCGAGCGCGTCGTAGTGCCGGAGCATGCGGGCACTGACCCCGGACCGTCGTGCCACCTCGCCGATCAACACGGCCGCTCACCCCTCCTGGCTGGTCGGGCCCAGGGCGACGACGCGCTTCGCCTCCTCGATCGCGTACGCGAACCCGGCTTCCGGGTCCCGCAACAGCCGTTCCGTGGCGAGTGCGTGCGCACGCACCCGGGGGTCGAGGTCCGTCGTCGCGGCGCGCACGGTCGGCACCATCGCCTCGCCGAGCGCGATCAGCGCCCGACTGAGGCTCAGCTGCGTCTCCCGCCCACCGCGCCCGAGCTGTGTCGACAACACTACGGCCAGCGCGGTTTCCGCACCTTCGGGCACGAGCACGACGGCCGTCCGCCAGGCGGTCCGCGCCACCTCGTCGTCGGTGTCGGACAGCAGCGCCCGGGTGATCGCCGGCCAGGTCCGCCGGTCCCCGATCTTGGACAGCGTGTGCAACGCCTGGCTCCGGGCCTGTGCGCGCTCCGAACCGAGTTCGTCGAGCAGCTTGGGGACCGTCGTGGTCGCCGGGTGCCGGGTCAGTGCCCAGGTGAGCATGTCGCGCACGGGGAAATCGGGTTCGACCGCGCACCGTTCGACGAGCGTGTCGACGAACTGCGGGTCCGGGGCCGAACCGACCTCCAGCGCCGCCCGCAGCCGTACGGACGGGCGGTCGTCCTCCAGCGCCCTCAGGGCGCGCATCGTGGTCGTGTCCGGTGTCGACGGGGTCATCGGAACCACCTCCTCGGCTCCAGCGAAGACCTTGTCACGGTGTCAGGGTCAAGCGGTTCCCCACGGTCCTGAATCTCGAACGCTCCTCCATACCGTCGTCCCACGGCACAGACGGGCCCCGCTAGGGGCGCGAGGAACTGCGCGGGCGCCCCCAGCGCACCCGCAGGCGGACCGTGCGGAGGGCGCCCGGAGCGTCCCGTGGGGGTGACGTCGGCCACTGATATCGCGGCGCCGGTGAGTCACCCTCCCCCAACGGGTCTAGCACCGCGGGATCGCGGGAAGAGGTAGTCCCCAAGGAGGCAGTCATGCGCCGAGTGACCGTGCAGAAGTCGCCGAGCAGGACCAGCACCCGTCGCGGGCGGCGGCGGGACGAGAGCGAGGAGCTCCCCAGGGAGCGTCCGGAGATCCGCAAGGACGTCCAGCGCATCTGGTGGCCCGAGGGGTGACCCGGTGCGGTGCGCCCGCGCGGGGCGTACGAGAAGTGCCCGGCACCGTAACCCGGTGCCGGGCACTTCGTCTCAGCCGAACCGCTTGCGGTAGTGGTAGCGGTCGTAGTGGCCGTCCAGCCGGCGGCCCATGAACGCGTACCCGTACCGCGGATAGAGCTTCTGGTTCTCCCACATCTGGGCGTGGGTGTGGAGCCGCACCTCGGGAAGACCGAGGTCACGGGCGTGGGCGTCGACGAAGTGGAGCAGTCGGCGGCCCACCCCCAGGCCGTGGGAGTCCGGGTGGACGGCGATGTTGTCGAGGTGCAGGTGGTCCTCGTACGGGACGAGGACCACCAGACCGAGCACGGGCTCCCCGGTCACGAAGACCTGGCCGGCGGCGATCTGCGCCGCGTGGTCGGCCTCCATCGGGGCGGGTCGTCGACCGATGCGTTCGACGTAGGGGGCGTAGGCGGCGTCCGTCACGGACTTCACCGCGCCCGCGTCGACCGGTGTCGCCCTGCGGATGGCTTCGTGGAGGGGGAGCCGTGTCTCGGTCATGGCCGCACGCCGCTTCCCTTCTCTCCGGAGTCATCGGGACCGTCGCTGCCGTCGGTGCCGTCGCTGCTCTGGGTCGTGTCCGTGGCGTCGAGGGTACCGGGGGTGTCGGCGCCCTTCGTGCCGGCCGGGGCCTCGGGGGCCTCGGCGTCGTCCTGACGCTCCGCCTTGGCGCCGACGGTGACCGGGGCCTTCGCCGCGACCGGTGCCGCGGTGGCGGTCCGGCTGCGGATCAGCTTGGCGATCAGCGGCCAGGCGAGGATCAGCAGGATGATCGCGTACACCGTCACGGAGAACGGCGTGTTGACCAGGCCCGAGACGCTGCCGTCGCTGATCTGGAGCGCCCGGCGCAGCTGCTGCTCGGCGTTCGGGCCGAGGATGACGCCGATCACCGCCGGGAGCACCGGCAGGCCGTAGCGGCGCATTCCGAAGCCGAGGAAGCCGATGAGCAGCAGGATCACCAGGTCCAGCGACTCGCCACCGACGGCGTACGCGCCCAGGGCGGCGAAGAAGAGGATGCCGGAGTAGAGGTACGGGCGCGGGATGCGCAGCAGCTTCGCCCACAGCGGGGCGAGCGGCAGGTTGAGGGCGAGCAGCAGCACCATGCCGACGAAGAGGGAGGCGATCAGGCCCCACACCAGGTCGGGCTCGCGCTCGAAGAGGAGCGGGCCGGGCTGGATGCCGTACTGCTGGAAGGCGGCGAGCATCACCGCGGCGACGGCGGTGGTGGGCAGGCCGAGGGTGAGCATGGAGACGAGCGTTCCGGCGGCGGAGGCCGAGGCCGCCGACTCCGGTCCGGCGACGCCCTCGATGGCGCCCTTGCCCCACTCCTTCTGGTTCTTGGACAGCTTCTTCTCGGTGACGTACGACAGGAAGGTCGGGATCTCGGCGCCGCCCGCGGGGATCGCCCCGAACGGGAAGCCGATGAACGGACCGCGCAGCCAGGGCTTCCAGGTGCGCTTCAGGTCGTCGCGGCCGAGCCAGGGGCGGCCGACGGGGATGGGCTCGGTGGAGCCGCGGCGCAGGTGGGCGGCGACCCACAGGGCCTCGCCGATCGCGAAGAGTCCGACCGCGACGATGACCACGTCGACGCCGTCGGCGAGGTGCAGGGAGTCGAAGGTGAGGCGCTGCTGGCCGGTCATCCCGTCGAGGCCGACGAGGCCGATGGTGAGACCGATGAGCAGGGAGGCGAGACCGCGGATGCGGGAGGAGCCGAGGACGGAGGTGACGGCGATGAACGCCAGCACCATGATGGCGAAGTAGTCGGGGGCGCCGATGTCGACGGCGAGTTCCGCGACGGTGGGTGCGAGGGCGACGAGCAGGGTGGTGCCGATCAGGCCGCCGGCGAAGTGGCCGATGGCCGCTGCCGCGAGGGCTTGTGAGCCGCGCCCCGATTTCGCCATCGGATTGCCCTCCATGGCCGCCACGACGGCCGCGCTCTCACCTGGGGTGTTGAGCAGGATGGAGGTGGTGGAACCGCCGAACATCGCACCGTAGTAGATGCCGGCGAACATGATGAACGCGCCCGTGGGGTCGAGTCCGTAGGTGACGGGGAGGAGCAGGGCGACGGCCATGGCGGGGCCGATGCCGGGCAGGACGCCGATGGCGGTGCCGAGGAGGACGCCGATGGCGGCCCAGAGCAGGTTGATCGGGGTGAGCGCGGTGCCGAACCCGTCGATCAGGGAGTTGAAGGCGTTCATCTCACAGCACTCCCATCAGGGGGCCGCCGGGCAGCGGGACGCCGAGCAGGCGGTCGAAGATGATGAAGGCGGCGAAGGAGAGCCCCGCGGCGATCAGTGGGTCGCGATGGAAGTGCCGGCTGCCGAGGGCGTAGGCCGACCCCCAGAAGAGCAGGGCACCCGCGATGGGGAACCCGATGGGTTCGATGAGGACGGCGGTGGCGAGGAAGACGCCACCGAGCAGCAGGACCGTGCGCCAGTCGGCGGGCTCGCTGAGGTCGATGTCCTCGCCGCCCTCGGCCTCGCCGTGGCCGCCGCGCAGGACGTCTATGGCGAGCAGGACGGCGATCACCAGCAGGCCGATGCCGACCACGATCGGCACGGTCTTGGGGCCGATGGGCCCGCGCTGGGCGATGTCGACGTCCATGGTGAGGGCGTCGGTGAGGACGAGGCCGCCGAGGGCCAGGAGGAGGACGCTGACGCCCAGCTCGGAGTGCTCGCGCAGCCAGGAGCGGCGGCCCGGCTCCTGCCCGGCGGGCGTGGTGGTGGCGGAGCCCTGAGCGGGGTCAGGACGGCCGGGGGGTTCGATGGTCGTCACAGTCCCAACTCCTTCAGTACGGAAACGACCCGCTTGTCCTGGGCTTCGAGGAACTCACCGAACTTGTCGCCGGTGAGGAAGGCGTCGTGCCAGCCGTGCTTCTTGAGGGACGCCTTCCACTCCTCGGAGGCGTGCAGCTTCTCGATGAGGGCGATGAGCTTGTCGCGCTGGGCGTCGGACAGCCCGGGCGGGGCGACGATGCCGCGCCAGTTGGTGAAGTCCATGTCGTAGCCGGCTTCGCGGAGCGTGGGGGCGTCGAGGCCGTCGACCCGCTCGGGGCCGGTGACCGCGAGCAGCCGCAGCTCGCCGGACTTGATCTGGTCGAGGTACTCGCCGACGCCGGAGACGCCGAACCCGACCTTGTTGCCGAGGATGGAGGCGAGGAGTTCGCCACCGCCGTCGAAGGGGATGTAGTTGACGTCCTTGGGGGCGATGCCCGCGGAGCGCGCCATCAGCATCGGGGCGAGGTGGTCGGGGCCACCGGGCGAGGAGCCGCCGCCGACGGGGAGCTTGCCGGGCTTCTCCTTCCAGGCGTCGACCAGTTCGTTGATGGTCTTGTAGGGCGAGTCCTTCGAGACGACCACGACGTCCGGCTCTTCGGTGAGCCGGGCGATGGGAGTGACGTCGGCGAGGGTCTTGGGCGCGTCGTTGGAGCGGACGGCGCCGACGACGCCGAGGCCCATCGACATGGCGAGCTTGCCGTTGCCGTGCTCGCTGACCAGTCGGGCGAGGCCGACGGTGCCGCCCGCGCCGGGCAGGTTGAACACCTCGATGCCGTGGCTCAGACCGGCGTCCTCGGCGTTCTTGGCCGCGGTGCGCGCCGTGATGTCGTAACCACCACCGGGGGTGTTGGGGACCATGAACTGCAGTCCCGGGATCTTCGTCCCGGTTTCGGAGTCACTGCCCGTGGTGATCAGCGGTGGCCCGACCAGGACCAGTACCGCTGCCCCGAGCAGGGCTAGAGGAGTGCGCAGGCGCACCGTGCCACCACCTGTTCGTCAAGAGAGGCGATTGGGAGAACCTCACACCGTTTTTATCTGTGAGGTGGCCCACATGTTGCCTGCGCGTTAAGAGGCTGTCTCTCTTCCGCAACCAACGAACGTTGTGGTCCTTGTGGTCACACGCTTAACCTGCGGCGATGACGAAAGTACTGGTAGTGGACGACGACTTCATGGTCGCGAAGCTGCACAGCCGGTACGTGTCCGAAATGGCGGGATTTACGGTAGTAGGGGTTGCACACAACGGTACGCAGGCGTTGCGCTCCGTGGAGTCCCTTCGGCCCGATCTCGTCCTTCTCGACGTGTATCTGCCGGACATGGACGGCATCGGCGTGCTGCGCGGCATCCGGGCGGCCGAGCAGCGCGACCCGGAGCGGATTCCGGTGGACGTCCTGTTCATCACGGCCGCGCGGGACGCCGGAACGGTCCGTGCGGCGTTGCGGGCGGGGGCGCTGCACTACCTGATCAAGCCGTTCGAGCGGAGCACGCTCCAGGACCAGCTGCGGCACGTGGCCGCGGTGCGGGCCCGGCTCGCCGGACTCGACCAGGCGCGCCAGGAGGACGTGGACGAGCTGTTCGGCAGCCGCCCGCCGGGGTCCCGCGAACAGCTGCCCAAAGGGCTCGCGGTGCCCACCGCGGATCTGGTGGAACGGACCCTGCGCGCGCACCCGGGAGGACTGTCCGCCTCCGAGTGCGCGCGGGAGGGGTCGCTGTCCCGGGTCAGCGCCCGGCGCTACCTGGAGTACTTCGCGGAGACGGGACGCGTCGACGTGACCCTGCGCTACGGCGGCGCGGGTCGTCCCGAGCGCCGCTACCAGTGGATCGAGCGCCCCCGCCGCGCACGCCCCTGATCTCCGGCGGGCCCGGCCGCCGACTCCCCGCCACCCCGCGCGACGGGACGGGCGATCGCCCCGACGGGGCCCTGAGCTGCACCAGAAGGCCCTGCGGCGGCTTGCGGCAGGGCCGGAGCCATGCCTTCCGGCGACATCCTGTCGTCATCCGGACGTCACACCGCCGTGAGGATTCGGACGTATCAGGACGCGATCTGAGCGCAGTCCGATGCCCCCCTTAAGAGGGCCATAAAGATCACCCGGAGTGCTCTCAAGCAGCGGTTCCCCGGGCATCGAACGGCTAGCTTTCCTCTTGCCCGGGAGTCACGTACACCGCCCGTACGCCTCCCGGGCTCCCCCCACTTGAGGAAGACTGAGGAGACCGTCCATGACTGCTCGTCGCACGGCCGCCGCGATCGCCGCACTCGGTGTCGCGCCGCTCGTTCTCACCGTCCTGAACGCCTCCCCCGCGGCGGCTCACGGTTCCATGAGCGACCCGGTCAGCCGGGTGTCCGCCTGCTTCGCCGAGGGCCCCGAGAGCCCCGACACCGCCGCTTGCAAGGCCCTCGTCGCCTCCACCGGCACCCAGCCGCTGTACGACTGGAACGAGGTGAACATCGCCAACGCGGCCGGTGCGCACCGCCAGATCATCCCCGACGGCAAGCTGTGCAGCGCCAACCGCTCGAAGTACGCCGGGCTCGACGCCCCGCGGACCGACTGGCCCTCCTCCCCGTTCAAGTCGGGCAACCAGACCTTCAAGTACCGGGTGACGGCCCCCCACAAGGGCTCCATCGAGCTGTACATCACCAAGGTCGGTTACGACGCCACCAAGGCCCTCAAGTGGTCCGACCTCGAGTCGCAGCCCTTCGCCACGGTGACCAACCCGCGCCTGGAGAACGGCTCGTTCATCTTCGACGGGAACGTCCCCCAGCGTTCCGGCCGTCACCTGATCTACTCGATCTACCAGCGTTCGGACTCCCCCGAGGCGTTCTACACCTGCTCGGACGTGGTGTTCGGCAACTCCGGCGGGGCCGCTGCCGGCCCGGTCGCCTCCGCGCCCAGCGACAAGCTGATCGAGAAGGAGCGCGACCAGTCCACCGTGGAGCACAACGGTCACGGTGACATGGCGCCCGAGGGCAAGGGCGGCAAGGAGGCCAAGGGCGGCGCGGTCGCCAACGCCTCGGCCACCGACGGCCCGGGTTCGGTCTCCGCCGTGGAGAGCGGCGGCGCCCAGGGCACCGCTCCGAAGGACTCCGGCGTCAAGGCGCAGGGCAGCTCCACGGAGAACCTCGCCGAGACCGGCGGCACCAGCACCACGCCGTACATCGCGATCGGTGGTGCGGCCGTGCTCGGCCTCGGCGCCGCCGGTCTCTTCGCCTCCGCCCGCCGCCGTGCGGCGACGGGCGGCGGTCGCAGCGGTCGCTGAGGGACGACCGCCGCGCCGGGTGGCCACCTCCGGGGTTGGGATGTTTACCGGGTGGGGTGGCCGCTCACCAAGCGGCCACCCGGAGCCATGTGCCGGAGCGAGGGGGAGGTCCCACTCGCTCCGGACACTAACTGAAGACAACTGAAGACAGTTGTGCACTCCGTCGGGGTGGCGCGCGCCCGGTCCAGGCGCTCGCCACCCCGACGTGCGTGGTGCGCTCCCGTCCGACCCACCGGGTGCCGCCCCGCACGTCACGCGGCGAGCGTCCCCGGCAGCACCGCACGCGGACCGAACTTGGCCCGGGCCCGGTCCGCGACCTCCTCGATCCGGCGGATGCGCTCGTCGGCGGGATCGAGACTGAGTTGGTGTGCGGCGCTCTCGACGGGCGCCAGCCCCTCGGCCCGCAGGGCCAACCCCCTGACCCTGGCCCGCTGGAGCCCGAGTGCCCCGTACGTCCGGTACGCGGCGTCGGTGAGCGCCGCCGAGTGCGCCGTCGGCTCGGGGAGCGCCCGGGTGCGCGTGGTCCCGGGTCGGGCCGCCGGATCGGTCCGGGACCGGTCCGCGTACCGGACGGTGAGGGTCAGCGAGCGGCACACCAGTCGTTCGGCGCGTAGCCGGGCGCCCAGCTCCCCGGCGAGCGAGAGCAGGGCGTGCCGGTGCCGGGCGGGGTCGATCTCGTCGCGGTCGAAGGCGCGGTCGGCGGCGATCGAGCGGGCCGCCTCGTTCGGCACCACCCGGCCCCGGTCGATGCCGTGGGCCCGTTCCCGCAGTTCGCGCCCGGCGCGGGCACCGACGAGCCGTTGCAGGGTGGCGGGTGGTGCCGCGGCCACCCGGTCGACGGTGTCGAGACCGTAGGAGCGCAGGGTGCGCACGGTCGCCGCGCCGACGCCGGGCAGTTCGCCGACCGGCAGTCCGGCCAGGAACTCCCGTACGGCGTCCGGGTCCCCGGGCACCGCGAGGGTGGTGCCCGGCACGGCCGCGGCAGCGGCCATCCGGGCGAGCATCGGGCCGGGACCGGCCCCGATCGTGCAGTCGACCCCGTGCAGGGCCAGCGCCCGGACCCGGATCACCGCCGCCAGGTGGACGGCGTCCCGGCCGAAGTAGCGTTCGGCGCCCCGCAGGTCGACGTACGCCGCGTCGGGCGGGGCCGCGGCCACGACGGGACTGACCGTGCCGAGCAGGGTGAGCAGCGGCGGGAGCGGGACCCCGGCCGCGGCGCCACGCCGGGCGTCCGGCCCGGGGAGCCGGAACCGTACGTACAACACGCCCGAGCCGTGGATGTCCCTGACCGTGTTCATCCCGCGCTCCCGGGGCTCTGGTGCCACAACTTCCTGACGGGGTCCCGCGTTCCGTGCGGCCCCTTCGTCACGTCCTCGCCCGCCGGGCGCAGATCGGCCCAGGGGTGCATCTCGTACCCGGTGGACATCCTGATGCGACGCTCGCCTTCGAGGGCTTCGGGCTCGGGTACGGGGGCGGCCAGGTGCCGGGCCACCGCGTCGAGGCCGTCCCGGTCGCGCACCTCCATCAGGTCGGCGAGGTTCCAGGCGGCCGAGCCGACCACGCTGAGGCTGCGCGGGCCCCGGCGCTGGACCGTGCCCCGGACCAGGAGCAGCCAGGAGTGGAAGACGGTGTGTGCGCACGCCTCGTGGGAGTCGTCGAAGAAGGCGAGGTCCACCAGGCCGGTGCCGTCGTCCAGGGTGGTGAAGACGACCCGCTTGCCGGAGCGGATCGGCGGGGTCTGGGTGGCCACCTTGGCGCCCGCGACCAGGACCGTCTCCCCGTGCCGGGCGGACCGCAGCCGCCGGGCGGACCGTACGCCCAGCTCGTCCAGGAAGGACCGGTGGTCGTCCATCAGGTGGCGGGACGCGTCCATCGACAGCACGCCCAGTTCGGCGCTGAGCCGTTCCGTGTCGTCCAGGTCGGGCAGCCCGGCGGCGGCCGTGTTCCGGCCGCCCGCGAGCGGCAGCTGTTCCCCGTACGCGCCCCGGGCGCCGCGGTGGAGTTCGGCGAGGTGGAGTTGGAGGTCCCGGCGGTTCGCACCGAACGCGTCGAGGGCGCCGACCTGGGCGAGACGACGCGCCAACGGGCGGCTGGGGCGGGCCCGTTCCCAGAAGTCGAGGAGGGAGGCGTACGGTTGCCCGCCGGCGATCCGCGTGGCTTCGGCCTCGCTGATGCCGTGCACGTCGAGCAGGGCGAGCCGCAGCCCCCAGCGCTCCGCACCCTCCCCCGAACCGGACACCAGTTCGATTCGGTGGGCGACCGCCGAGGCGTTCACGTCCAGCGGCAGCACGGGCACCCCGCGCCGCCGGGCGTCCGCGAGCAGCAGCCGTTTCGGGTACATCCCCGGGTCGTGGGTGAGCAACCCGGCGTAGAAGGCGGCCGGGTGATGGGCCTTCAGCCAGGCCGACTGGTAGGTGGGAACGGCGAAGGACACCGCGTGCGCCTTGCAGAAGCCGTACGAGCCGAACGCCTCGACGATCTCCCAGGTCCGGGCGATCACTTCGGTGGCGTAGCCGCGTTCCGCCGCGCGCTGCGCGAACCAGAAGCGGATGCGCCCCTGCGACTCCGGGTCCGACAGCCCCCGGCGCACCCGGTCGGCCTCGCCGCGCCCGCAGCCGGTCATGACGTCCACGATGTCGATGACCTGTTCGTGGAAGACGACGACCCCGTACGTCTCCTCCAGGGTCCCTTCGAGGTCGGGGTGGGGGTAGCGGACCGGGGCCCTGCCGTGCCGGGCCTCGATGAAGGGCCGGACCATGTCGGCGGCCACCGGACCCGGCCGGAACAGCGAGATGTCGACCACCAGGTCGTGGAAGGTCGCGGGCTGGAGCCGCCCCACGAGATCGCGCTGGCCCGGCGACTCGATCTGGAAGCACCCGAGCGTCTCGGCGGAGCGGATCAGCTCGTACGTCGCCGGGTCGCCGGGCCGCACCACCTGCGGGTCGTCCAGGTCGACGCGCACCCCGGTGGCCCGCTCGACCTCCCCGACGGCGTGCGCCATCGCCGACTGCATCCGCACTCCGAGCACGTCCAGCTTGAGCAGCCCCAGGTCCTCCACGTCGTCCTTGTCGAACTGGGACATGGGGAAACCCTCGCCGCTGGTCGGCACCACCGGGGTGCGGGCGCGCAGGGTGGCGTCCGAGAGGAGCACCCCGCACGGGTGCATGGCGACCCCGCGCGGGAGCGCGTCGAGCCCTTCGACCAGGTCCCAGAACCGGCCGTACGGGCCCGGCTTCCCGGCCGGACCGCCCCCCGGCCCGGGGCCGGTCGCCGACCGTTCCGCCCGCGCCCGCAGCTCCCGGGCCAGCTCCCGCAGCTCCGGCAGTTCGTCCAGGGCGGCCCGGGCGTCACGGGCCCGGACGTGGGGGAACGCCTTCGCGATCCGGTCGATGTCGGCGGGGTCCACGGACAGGGCGGCGCCCACGTCCCGGATGGCGTGCCGGACCCGGTAGGTCTCGGGCATCGCGACCGTGGCGACGCGCTCGGCGCCGAAGCGGCCGATGATCGCCCGGTAGACGTCGAGCCGGCGGGCGGACTCCACGTCGATGTCGATGTCCGGGAGGACGAACCGCCGCTTCGACAGGAAGCGTTCCATCAGGAGGCCCTGCTCCACCGGGTCGGCGTGCGCGATGCCCAACAGGTGGTTGACCAGCGAGCCCGCGCCGGAACCCCGTGCGGCGACCCGGACCCCCAGGGTGCGCACGTCGTCGACGACCTGGGCCACGGTGAGGAAGTACGGGGCGAACCCGTGGTGGGCGATGATGTCCAGCTCGTGGTGCGTCCGCTCCCAGTACGCGCGCGCCCGCGGCCCCCGGTCGTAGCCGCGCAGGACCAGGCCCGCCGCCGCCCGGGAGGCGAGCACCCGCTGCGCGGTGCGGCGGCCGGCGCCCACCACCTCCGGTTCGGGGAAGTGGACCGAGCGCATCCCGAGGTCGGCGCCCGGATCGACCCGGCACGCGTCGGCGGTCGCCCGGGTCTGCTCCAACAGCCGGTGGGCCGTGTCACGGCGGAACCCGGCGGCCTCCACCACCCGCTCGGCGGCGGCCAGCATGGCGGTCCCGTCCTTGAGCCAGCGCTCGCCCCCGTCCGGTTCGCCCAGGGCGCCGACGGGCACCAGCAGCCGGGCCGCGTCCAGGACGTCGGCGAGGGGGCCCGCGCCCGGGTCGGCGTAGCGGACCGCGTTGCTGAACACGGGGCGCACCCGCTGCTCGGCGGCGAAGCCGACGGTACGGGCGGCCAGCCGCAGCGAACCGGGACCGGTGCCCCGACGACCGTGCCAGACGGCTTCGAGCCGCAGGTCGTCCCCGTACAGCTCCCGCCAGGGCACGAGCAGCCGGGCGGCCCGGTCGGGGCGTCCGGCGGCGAGGGCGCGCCCCACGTCGGAGTCGGGGCCGAGCAGCACGGTCAGCCCCTCGGCGGGGAGCGCGGAACGACCGAGGAGGGGGCGGTCGCCGTCCGTGGCGTGGGCGGCGGTGACCAGTCGGCACAGTGCGGCCCAGCCGGTGGCGCCGTCCCGGGCGAGGAAGGTGACGCGGGGCGCGGACTCGTCGACGAACGCTCCGCCCCGGACCGGGGTACGGCGCGGAGCCCCGGCCCCCGCCGCACGTCCGGGTACCGCCGTGCGTTCAGATGCCGCCGTGCGTTCGGACGCGGACGCGGGCACGGGCTCCGGTGCGGCTTCGGGGGTGCTCCCGGCCGGGGGGCGGGCGCCCGCCCCCCGGACCGCCAGCTCCACGCCGAACAGCGGACGGACCTCGGCCTTCTCGCACGCCTTGGCGAACCGGACGCTCCCCGCGAGGGTGTCCCGGTCGGTCAGGGCGAGGGCGTCCATGCCGCGCTCGGCGGCCCGCTCGGCGAGCCGTTCCGGGTGGGAGGCACCGTACCGCCGGGAGAACCCCGAGGCGGTGTGCAGATGCGTGAACCCTGGCATCCGCGCCTCCTGGTGTTCCGGTACTCGTTCCGCTTGTCCGCTTCCGTCTCCGTTCCTCCGCCGCGCCGGTCGCGCCCCCGCTTCCCACCATAGACCACTTTTCGAACGTGCGTACGATAAGCGGAAGGGGGGCGGCCCCCGCGGGCTCGGGTCGCTCCGGGCTCGTGCTCCGTCCGCCATTCGGCCGTGTCCCACCTGCGGAAGCAGCCCCCGGGCCGGACCGTGAGGGCATGCGCTTCGTCGACGAACTGAAGAGCGCGGTGACCCCGCGCGCGGCCCTGTTGGTGGTCGGCGTGGTGGCCCTGCAACTGCTCTTCATCACCTCCTACGTCGGCGCCCTGCACCACCCGAAGCCGACGGACGTCCCCTTCGCCGTCGCAGCACCCGCGGCGGCGGCCGACCGCACCACGGCCCGACTGTCCGCGCTCCCCGGCGACCCGCTGGACACCCGGACGGTGCCGGACGCCGCGGCGGCCCGGAACCAGGTACTCGACCGGGAGGTCTACGGCGCCCTCCTGGTCGATCCGACGGGCCGGACGGACACCCTGCTGGTCGCCTCGGGCGGCGGGGCCGCACTGTCCACGACCCTGGTCAAGCTGGTCACGGAAGCGGTGGAGGCCGAAGGGCGCACGGTGCGCACCGAGGACGTGGCGCCCGCCTCACCCGAGGACTTCGAAGGGCTGTCGTCCTTCTACCTGGTCGTCGGCTGGTGCGTCGGGGGCTACCTCTGCGCGTCGATCCTCGCGATCAGCGCGGGGGCGCGTCCCGCCAATCCCACTCGGGCCGTGATCCGGCTGGGGGCGCTGGCCCTGGCCTCGCTCGCCGGCGGGATCGGGGGCGCGGTGATCGTCGGCCCGATCCTCGGCGCGCTCCCGGGCAGCACCTTCGCCCTGTGGGGGCTCGGCGCGTTGGTGACCTTCGCGGTCGGCGCGGCGACCCTGGCGCTCCAGGGCCTGACGGGGATCGTGGGCATCGGGCTCGCGATCCTGCTCGTGGTGATCGCGGGCAACCCCAGCGCGGGCGGTGCGTTCCCGCTCCCGATGCTCCCCCCGTTCTGGCAGGCAATCGGCCCCGCCCTCCCGCCGGGCGCCGGCACCTGGGTGTCCCGCTCCATCGCCTACTTCCACGGCAACGCGGTCACCGGGCCGTTGCTGGTGCTGTCCGCGTGGGCCGTGGGGGGCTCGGCGGTGACGATGCTGACCGCGGTCCGCCGCCCGCGCCCCGCACCTACGCCCGCCGAATAGGTACGGGGAAGCGCTACGCCATGAGGGAGCTGGGTAGGGTCACGGGACCCGTACGGAGGAGGCCCCGCAGTGGCAACGGACGTCGTGATCGCGCAGACCACCATCGACGACGAGACCAAGGCCGAGGAGTTGGCACGGGGGGCCGTCGACGCCCGCCTCGCCGCATGCGCACACATCGACGCCCCGTTCACCGCCATCTACCGGTGGAAGAACGAAGTGGTCCGGGAACGCGAATGGCGCATCTCCTACAAGACGACCCGCGAACGCCTACCCGAACTCGCGCGATGGGTGGCATCCACCCACCCCTACGAGGTCCCCGAGTGGATCGTGCTCCCCGTCGAAGACGGCTCACCGGCGTACCTGTCCTGGGTGGCCGAGGAGACGACCCCGGACGTGAAGGACTGAGCCCCCCTCAGACCCGCGACACCCGACGGTGGGAGCACGCTTCCGTGCGGTCGGGAGCCGGAAAAGTCTGAGCGCCGAGTGACGGCGCGGCGTAGGCTCCGGCGCTGTGGACCTGCGAACCTTCGCTTTCGATGACCGGCCCGACCTGCACGAGCAGGCTGAGGAGATCTTCAGTGCGGGCTGGCCCGAGTTCATCTTCCACGACCCCGTTGCTGACCAGCAGATGGACCGGGTCCGGCAGTGGTTCGGGGATCTGAACCTCCTTCTGGTCGACGGTGAGGACCGGATCGTGGCCGGCGGGTGGGGCGTCCCCCTGCGCTGGGACGGGTCGCTCAAAGACTTGCCCGGCGGTTACGACGAGTCGCTGGTGCGGGCGGTCGCCCTGCACGAGGCGGGTGGTCCAGCCGACACCTTGGTGATTGCCGCGGCTCAGGTGCGTGAAGACCTCCAGGGGCGCGGCCTGGCTCCTGAGATGCTCGGACTGCTCAAGTCGGCTGGGGAACGAGCCGGTCTGGCACGCGTCATCGCCCCGGTGCGGCCGACGTCGAAGGCACGCTATCCCCTGATCCCGATGGACGAGTTCATGAGCTGGACCCGGGCGGACGGCGCTCCGTTGGACCCGTGGCTGAGGACTCACCATCGCATGGGCGCCCGTTTGCTGCGTGCCGCAGAACGCTCCATGGTGATGACGGGCTCGGTCACCGACTGGGAGGGGTGGGTGGGGTTCGCCCTCCCTGCGTCCGGAAGCTACGTGGTCCCGGGAGCCCTCGCGCCACTCACCATCGATCGCCTCACCGACCGGGGCGAGTTGGTGGAGCCGAACGTGTGGGTGCAGCACCGCTGAATTGCCGTGTTCCCGGAGGTCGAACCTTCCGGGTGCCTCGACCGGGGCGGAAGGGTTGTCTTGCGCCGAAGTCCAGCCCTCTGCCGCGCATCCCCTTACCGTGGCGGGAGGAGCACTTGCAGGTGAGGAGAAGGCCAGTCATGTACGTCATGCGTGACCATCCGGAGGGTGGTTTCTACATCGTGCACGGGACGAGTGGACACCTCGCCCACATCGATCGTGACGGGCATCAGACCGCAGCGATCTTCGAGGACCGGGCCGAGGCGGAAAGGTGCGCGGACGCCCTCAACGTGGCGGAGGAGGAGAGGTACTGGTGACACCAGTCCGCTCGTCCATCTGCCCTGGGCCGGCAGGGCGAGCCCGATTTCGTTAGGCCCGGGTGTCGAACGGGCGCCGGAGCCGATGGGCCCGGCAACGCAGCACGTCCCAACCGGGCGTTGACGGTACCGTTTTGATGTCGAGTCAGAACGGAGCCCCTCATGCCCGCGACCCCCGACAAGTCCCCCCTCACCTTCGGCCAGCGCCTCCGCTCCCACCGCGAACGGTCCGGGATGTCCCGGCCCGTCCTCGGCGGTCTCGTGGGACGGTCCGCGGAATGGGTGAAGGCCCTGGAGAACGGACGACTGCACCTCCCCCGACTACCGCTGCTCCTCCGCCTGGCCGAAGTGCTCGGCATCGACGACCTCGCCGAACTGACGGGCGACGAACGGGTATCGGCAGCCACCTACACCAAGGCCGCGCACGCGAGCCTGCCCGCGGTACGGGCGGCACTCACCACTTTCCGATTCGCGGCGGCCGACGAAGCACCCGAACCCGCCGAGGCCCTGGAGTCGCGCGTACGACACGCCTGGCAGCTGTGGCACGGCATCGGAGACCACCGCACCAAGGTCGCCACGCTGCTCCCGGCCCTCATCACTGACTGCCGGCACGCGGTCCGCGGCCTGGAGGGCACCGCCCGTCGCCGGGCGCTCGCCGCACTGGCCCAGACCTATCACCTCACCCAACTCTTCCTCAGCTTCCAGCCCGCGCCCGAGTTGGTGATGCTGGCCGGCGACCGCGCCATGGCGGCTGCCCAGGACGCGGACAGCCCGCGCTCGATCGCCGTCGCCGCCTGGTACATGAACCACGTGTTCCGGGACGCGGGGGAACGTCACGAGGCCCGCGTCGACCTGGCCATGCAGGCGGCGGACCTGCTCGACCCCGACCGGCGACCGGAAGACCTCGCCCGATGGGGGCTGCTGCACCTGGCAGTGGCGCTCTCCTTCGCCAAGATCGGCCGCCGGGGAGACGCCGAACGCTTCTGGGACCGCGCGGGCGACGCCGCCCGGCGCTTGGGCGAGGACTACACCCACCCCTGGCTCATCTTCGGGCGCCGCACGGTCGACGCCTACGCGGTCACGATGCACGCGGACCTGGTCAGCCCCGGCCAGGCCGTCGACGCCGCCACCCGCATCGACCTCGCCCCCGTGCCGTCAGCCACCCGCCGGGCCTTCCACCTGATCGAGTCAGCACGTGCGTACCGACTCCAGGGCGAGGACATCGCGGTGCTCCATCTACTCAAGAAGGCGCAAGCGACATCCCCGGAGACGGTGCGGTTCAACACCTTCGCCCGCCCCACCGTGACCGACCTCGCGACGGGAACGAACGCGATGATCCGGGACGACGCGCGGGTCCTGGCCCGACAGATCGGCATACCTGCCTGACGGGTACGGGCAACGGGGTACAAGAGGTACCCGTCTTGGCCCGTTTTCGCCCGTGGTCCTGTCTGCAACGCCTGGCACGGGGCAAGGTTGCCGTTCCTGGAACG
Organism: Streptomyces sp. NPDC127068; assembly: GCF_042724695.1. Taxonomy (NCBI): domain Bacteria; kingdom Bacillati; phylum Actinomycetota; class Actinomycetes; order Kitasatosporales; family Streptomycetaceae; genus Streptomyces; species Streptomyces sp. NPDC127068. The sequence continues at coordinate 33,990 of NZ_JBHXEN010000028.1, forward strand.
GCCCAATGCGGGTAAGCCCCGCGGCACTCAGCCGGGTGTGTGCCGAACACGCAGGTGGTGGAGCATCAGCAGCGCAGCAACCGCGTTCGCGGACCGGACCTCACCACGCGCGATCAACTCCGGAACCCGCTCCAGGGGCACCCACTCCCGACGCGCGGATTCGAACGCGTCCTTCGGGTGACCCATGTACTCAGCGGTGTCAGACCAGTAGATGCGATGGTGCGAGGTGGAGATCCCGGGCATCGGGTCGATCGCCAGCAGGAGCCGCATCGGGCCGGGACGCCAGCCCGTCTCCTCCTCGAACTCCCTGGCTGCCGCGGCGGCAGGGGCCTCACCCTCACCGGTGCCACCGGAGGGAAGCTCCCACCCCCAGACGCCGGTGATGAACCGGTGCGCCACAACAACAGTGCTTCGTTGCGCTCGTTCACCACGGTGGCGACCGCGACCGGCCGCACACGAATCACGGTGTGGTCCAGATGGCGACCGTCGGGCAGTTCAACGTCCGCCATGTTCACCGTGACCCATCGGTTTTCGTACACGGTGCGCTCGCTGAGGGATTTCCACTCGGACACTCGGTACTGCCTTCCTCTGGGAGGTGCTCAGCCACCCCACCACACGGGTCCGATGCGGTCGCCGCGGGGCGGGCGCCGCGCTCCGTCATGTCGAGAACTGGGTAGGGTCACAGGACCCGTACGGAGGAGGCCCCACAGTGGCAACGGACGTCGTGATCGCGCAGACCACCATCGACGACGAAACCAAGGCCGAGCAACTGGCACGGGGTGCCGTCGACGCCCGCCTCGCCGCATGCGCACACATCGACGCCCCCTTCACCGCCATCTACCGATGGAAGAACCAAGTGGTCCGGGAACGCGAATGGCGCATCTCCTACAAGACAACCCACGAACGCCTACCCGAACTCGCACAATGGGTGGCATCCACCCACCCGTACGAGGTCCCGGAGTGGATCGTGCTCCCCATCGAAAGCGGATCGGACGCGTACCTGTCCTGGGTCGCTGAGGAGACGACTCAGGCGTAATGGGAATGGGCCCCGCCCGTGTGGGCCCACCTACGCTGCCAAGGACTGGAGATCACGGCGAAGGTCTCGTTCACTGTCCGGCAACTGGTCAGCAACGAGTTGCGCGCGGGACCGGCCCATGGTGTTCAGTCGCGCGGCGGCTGTGGTGGCGAAGTCGCGGGCGACCTCTACACCGTGGTCGGTGACTCCGCCGTGAAGGAGCGCCCCAGCGACGTCACCCAGGATCACGACGCCCGCGTCGAGGCGATCGTTCCCAAGTCGACTAGTGGCCGCCGCCGCGACGTCGGATAGGTCCGGGTGACTGAGCCGTCCGTAGGTCGATAGGACGAGCGAGTCGAGTCGGGCAGGCGTCATGAAGCGCACCCAGGGCTGCTCGACCGTGTGGTCACCGTAGTCGTAGGCGACTTGGGCCCGGTCAATCGCGCGGAGGGCAGACTTGGTCTCACCGATCGCGGCGGCCTCTTCCGCGTACCGTCCGTGGATCCAGGCTGCGGCCGTGGCGGTGCCTGGACCTCGAACGTCACTGGCCGCCTGGTCAAGAATCTGCATCGCGTGTGCCGGGTCGGCTCCGTAGCTGGCGTATGTGAGGGCCAGCGCACGCAGGGGCGGGTGCCCAGCGACTTCAGCGCACTCGGTGGTGACCTGGTAGTACGCGCTCGCCGCCTGGTGGTCGCCCATGTCCCACGCCAACCATCCAGCTAGCGCCGCAGTCTCCCCGGCCGCAATCGTGAGTGTGGCTCCGTGCTCACCAGCACGGCCGAGCACACAGGTGAGGGCATCCAAATGCTGCTCCACGTGCCGGCGCAGCTGTTGCGCTGTCAGTGTCAGCTCACTGATGTGCAGTGCCCCAGCTCGGTGGGTGAGCGCCTGCATCGCCTCGGTGTCGATCTTGGATCCCCGGCGCAGTGCATGGGCGAGCCGTCCCCAAGGCTCCGCCGCTGCGGCGGCACCGACCACGGCACCGCCCATCAGTGCTGTCCGTCGTTTCATCTCGTCTTCTTCTCCCTCCTCCCAACAAGCTCGCTGCCGGCGTAAGGCACGGGCGGAGGCTGCCGCCCGCTGAAGCTGTTCAGGAGGCACCCCGCACGCAACCGCAATCCGCGCGACGGTGTAGTCCGTCGGGATGTTCTGGTCGTGTTCGTATCGGTTGATCTCACGGCGGGTCAGTGTGGCGCGGCCCGAGACCGCGTTGACCGCCTCGGCCTGTTGGTCCTGCGTCCGGGCTGCCTCCGCCCGAAGGCGACGGAGAAGCTGACCGAACGTCTCGTCAGAGGGCATAACCGCATCATGGCGGCCCTTTCCCCCTCTGTTTCCCCCTGACGAAGAAATTCCCCCGGCCAGATCCCCTGTGCGGAACGGGGGCACGCACGGTTCGATCTCTCAAGAACGGAGGTCAGGCCACCGGCCCGCCATACCCAAATTGCGCAGGTCATCGCCTCCCCTCTCACTCCAGGTACGTCGTATGAGGGACACCTCTTCCAGTACAGCGCTACCTGACCCAGATACGACAGACCCCGGCGACCACATGAACGGCCCCGGGCATGGCCGACTGCGCAGGAGTCGACGTGAAGCACAACACAAGCTCCGATGTGACCACGGCAGAGGAGGAAAAACTCTTCACGGAGCCACACCTCTTGTCCGACCGCCTGACCGCATGGGCCCGTACCCGGGACACGGGCGAACGTGCCGCGGTTGCCGCGCTGCTTCAGGAGAGCGACGTCCTGGCTCGGGAGGACATACGGGACTTGCTCGTCATCGACACCGGGAAGCGTGCGTACTGCGACTGGCCGCGGTTCGAGGGCCAGTACCGTACGGTCCTCGTCCTGGACACGAGTGAGCGTGCGTTCCTGGATCTCGTCGTGGCGGTGGGGTTTCCGCGGCTGGTGCCGTTGTGGCAGGTGGAGAACCTGGGCGAGCGGCGCCTAGTGATCGTCCTGCGTGCGTTGGCTGCGCTGGCCGGGGTGGACACGATCGCGGTGGGTACGCGGGCGTGGTGATGCTCTGCGTGCGGTGCCTGTTGGTGGTCCGCGTGGGCGAGGCGTACGACTCGCAGCTGCGTCGGTCCACGGTCGGCGCCCTGTACACCGCGTACGTCCACCTGGAGTGCACCGTCCCGGTGTCCGCCCGGGCCACCTCGGCAACGGAACGCGAATCCGCCACGCCCCCCCGGCGACACCGAGGCCCGGCAGGCCGCGCCGTGAGCCCCCGCACCGAACAGTTCCTGTACGTCCTGACCCTCGCCGGACTCCTCGGCGCCCTCGCGTACGGCATCACCACCACCCGCTGAACCACCCACGAGGACACCGATGATCCACACCCGTACCCGTACCGCCCGCGCGTACTGCGCGCGCTGCACCGAGCCCATCCGGTGGTGGCAACGCCAGGTCAGCAAGCTGCGCTTCTCCCCGTCCGGGCCCGGCACCACCGTGCACCTCCACCGCCGCTGCCTCCCGGACGCGATTCCGTGCGCACCGTGCGTCAAGGCCCGCATCTTCGGCACCGACCACCACGACTGCCACATGCGGGCCCCGGGCACCCACCGGGTCCGCCACGGCCGGGCCACGCTGAACCTGAACCCCCGCAACCGCCCGCAGCCCTGCCCGTGCACCTGCCGGAACCGGGCACGAGCACGAGCGCGAACGTGATGCTGCGCCGTCCGGCCGGGTCCAGGGGAACCTCAGGGCTTGACGTCCGGCACCGGCGCGGGCAGCCCCTCGTACCAGCCCTCGGCAGCCAACCAGAAGACGACCAACGCGGCGAGGACCGTCACGCCCCGCCCCGCGGCACCCGCAGCGGACAGCCGCAGCCCACCCGCACGCGGCAGCCACCAAGCACCGAGCGCGCAGCAGATCCCGGCCAGGACCGTCAACGGCAGTTCCGCGTAGAGCACGCTCCAGTCCGGCCCGCTCGCGGATCCGGCCCGCGCCCGCACCTCCGCCCCCGCGGCCCAGGCGACCAGACCGGTGAAGGCACCGGTCAGAGCCGTCAGCGAGCCGGTCAGCACTTCAGCTTTCTCCCTCATGGCCCGATTGTCACACCCTGGAACTACGCGCTGTTGACCACCCGTCAACAGCATTGGTCGTCCTGCTCCGAACGTCGGAACTCGCGCGTACCCCAGCGCGCCTACGTGTCGGGAGCCGGGATTCCTCGTTGGGGGAGTGCGGCCCGGGTCCGTCCGGCCGGCGGGTGGGTGCTCGGGCACCGCGATGCGGTCCCGGGCTCCCGGACGAAGGAGGAACGCGATGGGTGCTGGGGTGCGGAGCGCGGACGGCGGTGCGGGACGTATGGGTGCGCGGGCCGCGGTACTGGGTGCGGTGGCCGGGGTGGCCCTGCTGCCGGCCGGTGCCGCCCACGCGAGCCTGATCGGGATCGGGAACGCGGTGTTCGGCAACACCTGCGTCAGCCAGGGCAGTGCTCGGGCCGACGGGTCCACGGTGGCCGGGAGCGGGGTGGGGGGCGGCAATCAGACCGGATTGCCGTTGAGCCTGTCGCGCAACCAGTGCGGCAACAGCGGCATCGTCTGCACGGCCCTGATCAGGCCGAGTGTGTGAACGGTCGGTGAGCGGCGGGGGCCAGGAGGGACGAGAGTGAGCGAGACGGTGGCGGGGGCTCCGGTGCGGGAGCGGGCGGTGGACGCCCTGTTGGCGCTGAGCGGGCGGACCCTGCCCCTGCTGCGCGAGTGGGTCGGCTCGGAGCCGGACTGTGGCACGGCACGGGCGCTCCTGGCACTGGCGACAGGTGACTGGTGGGAAGAGGCCGTGCTGAAGGAGCAGCTGGTGATCGCGCACCGGGACGCGCTGGCCGTCGGTGAGCGGGAGGCGAGTCTGGTGTACGGGGTGTTCCTCCACACGCACCGGCAGTACCGGCTGACGGCAGATCATCTGGTGGGTCACTTCGACCGGTGGCCCGGCGATGAACTGGCCGGATTGATGGTGGGGGCGTTCTCCTCCTGCGGGGACGCCGCCTACCGTGCGCACGGCGACGCCCTGGTGGAGCAGCAGTCGGCGGTGGCGGGTCCGGACAGTTGGCCGTGGACGAGTTGGCTGGCCTCGACCAGGGCGGAGCAGGGCCGGGTGCGTGAAGCCCACGGCCTGGCCGAGTACGCACTGGAGCTGCATCCCCGCTCGGGCGTGGCCGCGCACGCCCTCGCGCACGCCGAGCACGAGTTGGGGAGCGGGCCCGCTTGCACTGACTTCCTGGACCGGTGGCTCGCAGCGGACCCGCAGGCGGTGCAGTCACGGCATCTGAACTGGCACGCCGCACTCCAGTCCCTCGCGTGCGGCGACTTCCCCGATGCGCGCCGGCGGGCGGACACGGCACTCGCGGATACGGACGTCGGCATGCGGGCCGCGACGAACTGGCGTCTGTTCCTGATCGGACAGTCACCGGCCGGTCGTAGCGATCCGGACCGGGTCCGGGAACTGCTCGCCGCGCCGGGCGGGACGGCGGAGGTCTTCCACACCTTCAACCTGGCGCTGGCCCTGGCCGTGGAGGCCGCCACCGACGACCTGTACGTCCTGGCCCGCCGGGCCGCCGCCGACGAACGCGCCGACTTCCGCGAGGTCCTGGCCCCTGTCGTACGGGCTCTGGCGGAGATCACCGCGGGTCGCCCCCGTGTCGCGGTGGACCTGCTGACCGGACTGGGCGGCGCGTCCGAGCGGATCGGCGGAGTACGGGTCGAACGCGAGATCATCCAGGACACCCTCGCCCGTGCCCTCGTCGATGCCGGCGAACCCGCGCGCGCCGCCGACCTGCTGCGCCACCGCACCACCACCCGCCACCACCACACCTACGAGGACCTCCTCCTCGCCGCCCGCGAGCCCGGCGCGCCCCCATCGGCCGCCGGCACCGCACGGGCCGTCCCGGTCAGCGCGCCCCCTTCAGCAGGTTCATGACCCGCTCGTGGCAGTCCCCGGCGCCGTCCAACACCCTCACCCGCATCGCCAGTTCCTCGACCTCGTGGACGAACAGGTCGGTGAATTCGCCCGCCTCCACCGTGTCGTACGCACCGGACGGGATCAGCGGGAAGCCGGCGCCGTACCGGTGCAGGGAGAAGTCGGCGTCCTGCACGAAGCCCAGCCTGGTGAGGAGTTCCAGCGCCCCGGCATGGGTCGACCAGCCGAAGACCGTGCCGTCGGCGAGGACGATCCGGTAGTCGACGGCTTCGACGACGGCCTGCTGACGGCCGCCGTTGAGGATGCCGACCCGCCAGGTCCGCTCCTCGGAGCCGAGGGTGCCCGGCCCCCAGCCGGAACGCCAGCCGAGCGCGGGCCGCACGGCCAGTGCGTACTGGGTCCGGGCGAGCACCGCCGCGACGGCCACCGCGAGCAGGCTGCCGAGCGGGTTCATGTCCATCAGGCGCAGCCGCCAGGGCCACTGGGTCGCCAGTTCGCCCGTCACGTTGGAGCGGACGACCTCCCACACCAGGACCAGGGCCAGGACGACCAGCAGCACGATCGGCGCGGTGAACAGCGCCGGGCTGCGCCGCACCAACCGTTGGCCGTCACGTTCGTCCGGCGTTCCCGGTCCGCGCGCGCTGTCGTTCGGCATGACGGTGCCCTCCCCCTCGGTCACCGGTGCACCGACCGTCCGGCGCCCGGTCCTCCCCCGCCCCGGTGCGGGCCCCTGCCGCACGACGAGCCCCCGCCGGGTCGCGACGGGGGCTCGTGATCCTACGGAGTGCGGTCCGGGCGGCGGAAGGTCCCGCCGCCCGGAGGGGGTCACCCGATGGTGAGGCCGTAGGCGTTGAGTGCTTCGACCACGGGCTGGAAGAAGGTCGTCCCGCCGGAGGAGCAGTTGCCGCTGCCGCCGGAGGTGAGGCCGTAGGCGGTGGTTCCGGCGTAGAGCGAGCCGCCGGAGTCGCCGGGCTCGGCACAGACGTTGGTCTGGATCATGCCGTAGACGATGTCTCCGCCGCCGTAGTTGACGGTGGCGTTGAGGGCGGTGACCCGACCGCTGTGCAGACCGGTGGTGGAGCCGCGCCGGTAGACCGTGGTGCCGACGGTCGGGTTGGCGGCGCGGGTGATGGTCTGGCTGCCGACCGCGCTGGGCTTGGATATGGAGGTGTTGGTGTAGCGGACGAGCCCGTAGTCGTTGACGGGGAAGCTCGACCCCTCGGTGGGTCCGAGGACGGTGGTGCGCGAGGAGTTGGAGTACCAGTTCGTGGCGCCGTCGGTGCAGTGCCCGGCCGTGACGAAGTACTGGGTCGTCCCGCGGCGGGCGTTGAAGCCGAGCGAACAGCGCCAACTGGTCGCGTAGGTGGCGTCGCCGCCCGAGATCAGCGGGGCGAACGTGCCCTTGACCCGTTTGACGGTGATCGCTCCGGCAGCGTCACCGGCCGCCTTCTTGATCTTGGCGATCTCGGCCGCGGAGACCGTGCTGTCGACGGTGACCGCGACGCGGCCGGTCGCCGGATCGACCGCCCAGGCGGTGCCGGCGACGTCCGCTTCGAGCACGGAGTTGCTGGCCTTGGCGAGGGCGACCGCGTCGTACGTCCCCGTGGTCCCGGCGCTGGCGGAGCCGGCCGAGGGCACGGCGAGCGCAACGGCGGCCACGAGTCCGGTCGCGATGGCGGTGAGCCGGGTTCGTCTCTTCGTGGTGGTGCGGAGGGTGGTGCGCTTGATCCTCACTTGTCGTTCCTCCCGAGGGAAGCCAGGGGGCCCGCGTGGGGTGTTGAGGGCCCGTGAGGCGCAGTCGGGACACGACCGTTCCAGATGCGAATATGCCGTGCCCCTGACAAGCGCTGGTCGGGAGTATTCCGAGACCGGGCAGGTCGGAACAAGGGCACCTTTCGGCCGTGCGGATGGACACTGACGGACGGGAGCGCCCCGGCGCCGCCCCGCGCCCGGGGCGCCCCGGCGTCCCGTGATCGCACGGCACCACCGGGTGCCTGCGCCCACCGTCGGCAGCCCTCCCCCTCCGTGTCGTCCGTGCTGGTCGAGGCCGTTCAGGGGGAGCCCCCCTAGTGACCCACGGGGTTGCGTTCACCCGCCACGACCGCCAGCGGAAGCGTGTTGCCGGGCGGCGGGAAGGGGCAGAGGAAGTGGTCCGCGAAGGCGCACGGGGGAAGGAGCGCACGATTGAAGTCCACCGTCGTGCGCCCCTCGGCGTCGGGCGCCCGGGGACGCAGGAACCGGAAGCGGTAGCTTCCGCCCTCCTCCGGGGCGTTACCGCTGGTGGCATCGGCGAAGACGGCCCACAGCGAACCGTCGGGCTCGATGCCCACCCGGAGGGTGTGCTCGGTCCCGTCGAGGTCGAAGGCGAGTTCTCCGTCCAGCGCCAGCCCCCTCCGGTGCCCGTCCACGTTCTCGACCTGGACGCTGTGCCGGTCCCCGGCGTACGGGGTGAACCGTCCGGGCACCGACCAGCGGTCGGCGTAGGCGGCGGCGTCGATCCCGCGGAACTCCGCGCGCGACTCCGATGCCGGGTCGAAGTCCCGCACCGCCCACAGCCCTTCACGTGCGAGAACGACGAACCGTCGGCCTCCCAGCGCCACCCGGGCCGCATCGGGTCCGCCGGTGTCCGCGGTCAGCCGCACCTCCCCGGCGAACGGCCGTCCGTCGAGGAGGAGCCCCTCCTCCCCCGTGGCCGTCAAGACGACCGCCGAGCCGTCCGCCGCGGTGGTCCACCGCCCCGGAATGGCCGGAACCAGACCCTCCGGATGGTCCGAGAGCCAGTGCGTGCCCCGCAGCGCCAAGGGGCCGTAGGGCGCGGCGATCGCCTCCGTCCGCTGTGCGTGCCACCGCTTCCACTCCTGCTCGGCGTCCACCGTCCCGGTCCGCCGGTTGCGGTCACCCATGCCGTTCTCCCTCGTCGTGGCTTCGTCGTGGCTTCGTCGTGGCTTCGTCGTGACTGCGCGCGTCGGCTCCTCGGTTCCCGCACCGCGCGCGGCGCCCCGGTCAGGAGGGCACCGCGGCGGGCACCCGCAGTCCCAGGTGGGAGCGCAGGGTGGTGCCCGTGTAGGCGGTCCGGAAGGCGCCGCGCTCCTGGAGCAGCGGGACGACCCGGCCGACGAACTCGTCGAGCCCGCCCGGGGTGAGGTGCGGGACGAGGATGAACCCGTCGGCGGCCCGCGCGTCCACGAACTCGATGAGCTGGTCGGCCACCGCCGAGGGCGTTCCGACGAAGGACTGCCGGCCGGTCGCCTCCAGCACGGTCTGCCGGAGCGAGAGGCCCTTCTCCTCGGAGAGGGCGCGCCACTTCGCGGCGAGCGCGAGCGGGTCGCCCGGTGCCACCCGCCCCTGGACCAGGGTGGAGGTGGGGTCGGGGTCGATCGTCGGCAGCGGGCCGTCCGGGTCGTGGTCGGTCAGGTCGACCCCCCAGACCAGTTCCAGGGTGTGGATCGCGTTCTGCGGGGAGAGTTGCTGCTGTCGGATCTCGACCGCGCGTTCCTGGGCCTCGGCCGCCGTGTCGCCGAGGACGACAGTGACACCCGGCATGATCTTCAGATCGTCCCACTGCCGGCCGTACCGGGCGAGACGGCCCTTCACGTCGTCGTAGAAGGCACGACCGGCTTCCAGGGTGCCGTGTCTGCTGAAGATCACGTCCGCTGACGAGGCGGCGAACTCCCGTCCCTCGGCGGAGTCCCCGGCCTGGATCACCACGGGGTGTCCCTGCGGGGAGCGCGGCACGGTGAACTGGCCCGCGATGTCGAACTGCTCGCCCCGGTGGGTGAAGGGCCGCGGGGTTCCGTCGGGTGCCCACGAGTCCCACAGTTCGCGCGCGGTCGCGACGAACTCGGCGGCGCGGGTGTACCGGTCGGCCCGGTCGAGGTAGCCGCCGCGCCGGAAGTTCTCCCCGGTGAACGCGTCCGAGGAGGTGACGACGTTCCACGCGGCCCGGCCGTCGCTGAGGTGGTCCAGGGTGGCGAGCCGACGGGCGAGATCGAAGGGCTCGTTGAAGGTGGCGTTCACGGTCGCCGCGAGCCCCAGCCGGTCGGTCACGGCGGCCAGCGCGTTGAGCACCGTGATCGACTCCGGACGGCCCACCACGTCGAGGTCGTGGATCGCGCCCTTGTGCTCGCGCAGCCGGAGCCCTTCCGCGAGGAAGAAGAAGTCGAGCAGCCCCTCTTCGGCGACCCGGGCCAGGTGCTCGAAGGACGAGAAGTCGATCTGTGACTTCGACTGCGGGTCGGACCAGACGGTGGTGTTGTTGACGCCCGGGAAGTGGGCGGCGAGGTGGATCTGTCGATGGGGACGGCCGGTGCTCCCCGGGCGTGCGGGGTGGCCGTCGCGGACGTCGTCGGTCATGAGGAAGCCCCCGTGCGTGCGTAGCGGTTGGCGGGCCGCGCGAGTCCCAGGTGCTCCCTGAGCGTGGTGCCCGGGTAGAAGGTGCGGAACAGGGCCCGGTGTTGGAGCAGCGGAACCGTTCCGTTGACGAGGCGCTCCAGGTCACGGCGCGGCTCGATCGGAGTGAGGTGGAAGCCGTCGGCGGCTCCCTGGGCGTGCCAGGCGGCGATGAGGTCGGCGAGGTCGACGGGGCCGCCCCGGTAGAGGGGGCCGTGCGGGCTGGGGCGCGGGCCGCCCCCGCCGTGGCCGGGCTCGGCGGCGTACTCGCCCTCGCCGAGGTCGATGGTGAGGGCGGCGAGGACGCGCAGGGCGGCGGGGTCACGACCGTGGGCGACGGCTGCGGCGCGTAGTTCGCTGCGCAGGGCCGCGCTGTGTTCGGGTCCCGCCACCCGGATCAGCGCCACGTCGGCGTGGCGGGCGGCGGTGTCCCGGGCGACGGGTTCGGTCGCGTCGACGACGATGACGGGGTGGCCCTGGGGCGGCCGGGGCACGATCGAGGGCCCCTTCACGGAGAAGGTGTCGCCCTCGAAGTCCACGTAGTGCAGCTTCTTGCGGTCGATGAACCGGCCGGTCGCCGTGTCGCGGATCTCGGCGTCGTCCTCCCAGCTGTCCCACAGCCGTCGGGACACCTGGGCGACCTCGCCGGCCTCCCGCCACAACCGGTCGGCGGGCGCCGCGTCCCGGCGCCCGAACAGTCGGGCCTCGGCCTCGCCCGCCGAGACGTCGGGGCGCCAGCCCGCCCGCCCCCGGCTCACCCAGTCGAGGGTGGCCACGGCCGCCTGCACGTGGAAGGGCTCGGTGTGCGTGGTGGTCACGGTCGGCACGAGCCCGATGCGGCCGGTGACCGGCGCGAGCCGGGCGAGTACCGCGAGCGCATCGGGGCCGGGGCGCCCGAAGGAGTCGTCGAGGGTGAGGAAGTCGAGGGCGCCGCGTTCGGCGAGCCGCGCCAGTTCGGCGTGGGGCCGCGGCTCGAACGCCCCGGGGAGGTCGATGGCGGCGGCCAGGTGCAGCAGTCCCCGGCCGGGGGAAGCGGTCATGCGGACGGACCCTTCTGGTGGGGGTGACGAGGTCGGTACGGTCCCTGGTCTCGGTGGCGCGCGCCCTGGTCGGGGGCGGGTCGACGACTCGGGGGACGGTGCGGTCGGTCATCGGGGGTACGGATCGGGGGTCAGGGATCAGGGGGCACGGGGTCAGGGGGCACGGGGTCAAGAGACGGAGGGCGGAAGTCGAGGGCCAGGAGGCAGGGGCGGCGGCGCGGGGTGTGGTCGTCGGGTCAGGGTCGGGGCAGCCCCTCGGGGTTGATCTCCGACTTCTCGATGGCCTCGCCGGACAGCCCCCACCGCTTCAGCACCTTCGCGTAGGAGCCGTCGGCGATGACCCGGTCCAGCGCCGCGGCGTACGCGTCGACCAGGCCGCTGTCCTTCTTCGTGGTGGCGGCGATCTTGCCCTGGAGGTCGCCCCCGGCCCCCGACAGCGTCCCGATGACCTCGCTCTGGCCGGCGGACTCCACGTGGTAGGCGACGGTCGGGTTGGGGCCGAGGTAGCCGTCGATCCGTCCGGACTGGAGGGCGAGGTAGTAGTCGGTGTCCTTCTGGAAGTACTTGATGGAGACGGGTTCGCGGCCCGCCTTCTCGTTCCGTTCGCTCCAGTCGACGAGGATCTTCTCCTGGTTGGTGCCGGAGGAGACGGCGATGGTCTTGCCCGCCACGTCCTCGGGCCCGTCCACCTTCCAGCCGCTGCCCTTCTTCGCCTCGAACGCGAGGTTGTCGAGGCGGTAGGTCGCGAAGTCGTACTTGTCCTTGCGTTCCTCGGTGACCGTGACGTTGGAGAAGACCGCGTCGAACTTCCCGCTGTCGAGGCCGACGAAGAGGTTCTCCCAGGAGACGATCTGCCCGTCGAGCTCCAGCCCGAGGGTGTCGGCCACCAGGGTCGCGAGGTCGATCTCGGAACCGATGCGGGTCTTGTCGTCGGTCGCGAAGAAGCCGAGCGGGGGTGCCGCGTCGGCGCTCAGACCGGTCCGTAGGACGCCGGCTTCCCGGACCTCCTTCGGCACCAGGGCCGCGATCCGCTCGTCCTTCTCCGCCCGGACGCGGTCCTGCTCGGGGCCGATGTTGATGTTGCCGACCCGATTGCCCTTCGCCGAGCCGGCGTCGGTGGACGTCGAGGGGTCGTCGCTCCCGCAGGCGGCGAGCAGCGGTGCCGTCAGCAGGACGGCGGCGGGCAGGACGGCACGCAGGCGCCACGGCGACCCAACGGCCGCAGTGCTGTCGGTGCTCGGGACGGTGGGGCGGGGGCGGGACGGCACGGTGCGCTCCTGGGCTGGGGGATCGGAGAGATCGAAGGGGTCGGGACGGGCGGGGGCGGCGGGGGTCACAGGACCTTGGACAGGAAGGCGCGGGTGCGCTCGTGCCGGGGGGCGTCCAACACCGCGGCGGGCGGGCCCTGTTCCACCACCCGGCCCTCGTCCATGAACACGACGGTGTCGGCGACCTCGCGCGCGAAGCCGATCTCGTGGGTGACCACGATCATGGTGGTGCCCTGGTGGGCGAGGTCCTTGATGACGTCGAGCACCTCGCCGACCAACTCGGGGTCGAGCGCGGAGGTGGGCTCGTCGAAGAGCAGCAGCCCCGGTCGGAGGGCCAGCGCGCGGGCGATCGCGACCCGCTGCTGCTGTCCGCCGGAGAGTTGCGCGGGGTAGGCGCCGGCCTTGTCGGCGAGGCCGACCCGGGCGAGCAGGCGCTCCGCGGTCGCGACGGCCTCCTTGCGGGGTCGCTTCAGCGCGGCGAGCGGGGCCTCGACGACGTTCTCCAGGGCCGTGAGGTGCGGGAAGAGGTGGAAGTTCTGGAAGACGAAGCCGATCCGGGTGCGCTGTTTCAGCACCTCCCGCTCCCGTAGCTCGTACAGCTTGTCGCCGGAGCGCCGGTAGCCGATGAGGGAACCGTCGACGCTGATCCAGCCGCTGTCGACCTTCTCCAGGTGGTTGATGGTGCGCAGCAGGGTGGATTTGCCCGAGCCGGAGGGCCCGAGGATCACCGTCACCTCCCCCGTGCCGACCTGGAGGTCGATGCCGCGCAGCACCTCCTGTGGCCCGAAGCTCTTGTGGACGCCTCTGATGTCGACCATGACGTCCCGTGCGGGGTCCCCGGCTCCGGGTGTCGTGGACGCGGGTGCGGAGGCGGGTACGGGCGCGCTCATCGCGTGGCCCCCTTCGAGAAGTACCGTTCGACGTAGTGCTGGAGGACGGTGAGCACGGTGGTCAGCAGGACGTACCAGACGGTGGCGACCATGAGCAGCGGGACCACCCGTCCGTTGCGGCCGTATATCACCTGGACCTGGTAGAACAGCTCGCCGATCGCCATCACGGAGACGATCGAGGTGCCCTTGAAGAGGGAGATCACCTCGTTCGCGGCGTTGGGCAGGATCGACCGCATCGCCTGGGGCAGCACGATCCGGCGGATCTGGCGCAGTCTCGGGATGCCGAGGGCGGCGGCTGCCTGGAGCTGTCCGCCGTCCACGGAGAGGACCCCGCCGCGGACGATCTCCGCGGCGTACGCGGCCTGGTGCAGGGCCAGCCCGAGCACCGCCGCGCTCATCGCGCCGACCAGGCCCATGGTGTCGAAGCCGAAGAAGCCGGGACCGAACGGGATGCCGAACCGCAGTTCCTCGTACAGGTAGGCGAGGTTGAACCAGAACAGCAGTTGCACGATCAGCGGGATCGAGCGGAAGGCCCAGATGTAGGCGAAGGCGACGGCCTTCAGGAACGGGCTGGCCGACAGTCGCATGAAGGCCAGCACGATCCCGACGGCGAAGCCGAGCGCGGTGCCGTAGAACGTGAGTTGGAGGGTCACCCAGACCGCTTGGAGGACCACCTCGGCGGTGAAGAACTCGGCGAAGACGCCCCATTCCCAGCCGGCGTTGGTGACCAGTCCGTGGACGAACTGGGCGAGGAGCACGGCGGTGACCGTCACGGCGACCCAGCGCCAGGGGTGGCGGACGGGCACCACCGTGAGGGAGCCGAAGTCGTCGGTGGGCGGGGTCGGTCCGCGGGCGGTCGAACCGAGCGGTGGATCGCTGGTCAGGGACATGGGGGATTCCTCTGAGCCTCGGGTACGCGCGTGCGCACGGGGTCGGGCAGGGCACCGGCGGGCCGGGGACGGGGCCGTCGGGCGGCGTCCGTCAGGCGGCGGTGCGACAGGACAGGTCGCGCAGGAAGGCGAGCACGGTGCGCGCCGTCGCGTCGTTCTGCCGGAAGGCGGGTCCGCCGGTGCGCGGCCGGGTGAACGCCCCGGCGCCCCCCGCGTCGGTGTGCGGTCCGAGCGCGAACCGTCGTGGGTGCGGCACTCCGGCCCGGTCCAGGACCCGGCCGTCCGCGGGGTCGACGGCGAGCAGTCCCGCCGGGGTGGCCCGGGCCCCCTGTGCGTGCAGGTGGCGCAGCAGCGGGTCGGTGGTGCCCCGGAGGGTGGGCTGCGGTAGCCGCGCCTCCACCAGGGCCCGGGCGGTGACCAGGTGGCCGGGGACCGAGGGGCTGTGTCCCTGGAAGGCGCCGTCCTCGACGGTGACGGACATGCCGGCGCCGAGGAAGCGGACGACTCCGGCCCGGGAGAGGGCGAGGAGTTGACGCAGTCGGGGTCCGGGCGGTCCGGAGGCGAGGTAGCTGAAGAAGCCGTGCCACCAGGTGCCGAGGTCGCCGAGCCTGGTGAGCTGTCCGTAGACGGAGAGGAGGGCGAGGAAGACGGCGAGGTCGGGGCTGTGGGCGGGGTCGTGGCGGCGGGTGAGGTCCGCGCGGACGTAGGCCCGCAGACCGTCCTGGAGCGCGTCGGCGTTCGGGTAGCGCAGCCCGTCGAGCGGCCGGTCGAGGGTCGCGAGGTCCAGCCGGTCGGCGGGGTCGGGCACCGAGGAGGCGACCAGGGCGGCGAGTTCGGGGCTCAGCGGATCGGCAGCCGCGTACTTCTCCTCGAAGTCGGCCCAGGCGGTCCGGGTGCGGTCCGGGTGCCCGGTGAAGAGCCGGTGGTAGTGGGCGAAGCCCAGTTCCTTGTCCACGAGCGGCCAGACGTCGCGGGTGAAGTCGGGGCCGCCGGGGCGGGCGAGCAGCTCGTCCACCTCCGCGGGTCCGAAGAACCGGGGCAGCGGCGGTCGTTCCCCGGTCCAGGCGTAGCCGATCTTCGAGTGGTACGGCACCCCGCGGCGGGAGCCGACGTGCAGCACGGGTTCGCGGCCGGAGGGCAGGTAGGTCAGCTCCCCGCCGGGGCCCTCCCGGTACCGTCCGCCGCGGCCCTCGGTGAGCAGCACCATCAGATCGACGAAGGCGAGCCCGAAGCCGCGGACCAGGACCGGTTCGCCCGCCGCGAGGCCCGACAGCTCGGTGTCGGCGGTGTAGTCGGGCGGCAGGTGGACCAGGCCGTGCCGGGCGGCGTGCGCGGCGAGTTCGCGCTGTTCGGCGTCGGGTTCGCTGCCGACGTGGCCGAGGGCGAGGACGACCAGGTCGGCGGTGAGCGGTTCGGCGCGGCCCTCGATCCAGACCTGTTGGCGACCGCCGCGCGGGCCGTGCAGCCGGATCGCCCGGTACGGGTGGTGGTGGACCCGGACGCCGGGGGGCAGTGCGGCCACCGCCCGCTCGTACACCCAGCGCAGGTACGCCCCGCCGAGCCGGCGCCCGGGGAAGTGGGTGCCGTCGACGCCGGCCCATTCGTGCAGGGTGGGCCCGGGGCTGACGGGCCCGTCGAGGGTGACGCTCTCGTCGGTGAACATGGTCACGTCCTCGGCCATGGAGTTCATCCACAGCAGCGGGGACTGCTCCTGTCGCCAGATCCGGCCGCCGCCGGGCGGGTGCGGGTCGACCAGGTGGATGTCGAGTTCCTCGGGCGTCCGGCCGGGGGAGGCGCCGGGCCACAGGGCGGGGGCGTTGGCGGCGATGCGTTCGAGCAGGCCGGTGGCCCGGGGGCCGGCGCCCACGACGACCAGGCTCGCGTTCATCGACCGGCCTCCGTCCCGCGGGCGTAGTGCCGTTCCACGTAGTGCTGGCCGATGCTGAGCACGGAGGTGACGACCACGTACCAGAGGGTCGCCACGAGCAGCAGGGGGATGACCTGGTAGGTGCGGTGGTAGACGAGTTGCACCGAGTGGAGGAGGTCGGCGACGGCGATCACGGAGACGATGGAGGTGCCCTTGAGGGTGCCGATGAGCATGTTCCCGGCCGGGGGCACGATCGCGCGCATCGCCTGCGGCAGCACGATCCGTCGCCAGCGGCGGGTCCGGCTGAGCCCGAGCGCCTGGGCCGCCTCGATCTGGCCCCGGTCGACGGAGAGGATGCCGCCGCGGACCACCTCGGCTGCGTACGCGGCCTCGTGCAGGGTGAGTCCGATGATGGCCACGGTGACGGGGTCCAGCAGGTCGACGGTCCGCACCCCGAGGATCTGCGGGTACAGGGCGCCGATGTTGAACCAGAACAGCAGTTGCACCAGGATCGGCATCGAGCGGAACAGCCAGACGTATCCCCAGCTCACCGCCCGTAGGACGGGATTGTCGGACAACCGCAGCACGGCGAGGACGGTGCCGAGGGCGAAGCCCAGCACCATCACCAGGGCGGTGAGCCACAGGGTGAGGCCGAGCCCGCGCAGCACGGACGCGGTGGTGAAGTACTCGCCGACGACGTCCCATTGGAAGGCGTCGTTGCGCACCACGGACCGGACGGCCAGGGCGAGCAGCCCGACGAGGACGACAGCGGTGACCCACTGGCCGATGCGGGGGCGGCGCACGATCCGTACGGAGGCGGCGGGTTCGCCGGGTCGGTCGGGAACGGGGGGGCTCTTGTCGAGCGTGGGCAAGGACATGCGAAGGCTCCGCGGGCACGGGAAGTCGGCACGGACTGGCCTTCACACGGGAGCTGGACCGAGCCCCTCAGCAGCGGTCACATTCCCAAGACGCCTTGAGATTACGGGGCTTGGCGCAGGCACTGTCAAGGGTGTCCATACTGTGGGCGGTGCGTCTCAAGTCGGTTGACGCAGAACCGGATGCCTGTTCCACTTGTGTGCATGCATCCGCAGCAGTGGCTGGTCACGCGCTCGCACATCGACTTCGGTCGTGTGTGGTCGGCGTCTTGTTGAACTGACCCCGCGCTGCCCGGCCCCGCGCGTGTGAGCGCACCGGCCGATCCGCGTTCTCCCAGGTGACGGCGTGTTCGTCCGCGTAGGCGGCGACCCCGGACCGTCGCCAGCTCCGCGCCCGTGCGGCCGTCTCGCGGCGCCGCGCCCCCCGCGCTGACCCACCCCCGCACCTCCCGTTATCGCAGGGCCTTCACACGCACCCCCAGCTCATCCCCCTCGCTCCAGCGTTCCTCGCCGTTCCCGCTGATCCCGCCGTTCCCGCCCTTCCCGTTGCTCGGCCGTGTCCGCAGCGCCCGCGACCCGCACCCGTCCACCGCGTTCCCCCAGGTGACGCGGGGTCGGTGGCGCGGGCCGCGCGGGCACCGACCGGACCTCCGCGCCACGGACCTCCCCCACTTCTCACTCTTCGGACATCCGTCTCATTTGCCGGTTCTTGGAGAACGCCACGCCATGAGTACGTCCACGCTGCCCCGACACCGCAGTCTCGTCACGTTCGCGTTGATCACCGCCACCGCACTGACGGTCACCTCGTGCGGAGCGGGTGAATCGACGGGCGAGGAGCCGAGCGGTCGGGCGGGTGCCGTGCAGAACGCCGCGCTGCCGACCCAGGACGTGGTGTCCGGGCTGGAGGAGGTGCCGGCCGTCTCGGCGCTGCTCCCCGAAGCGGTCAGGGAACGCGGCTCGCTCACCCTCGCCCTCAGCGTCGGGGGCAACCCTCCGGGCAGTTCGTACCTGAAGGACGGCAAGACCCTCGCGGGCCAGGACGTCGACTTCGCGTACGCGGTGGCCGAGGTGCTCGGCATCGAACTCCAGCGCGAGGTGGCGAGCTTCGAGGCGATCCTGCCCGCCCTCGGCAGCGGCAAGTACGACATCGGGACCGGCAACTTCGGCGTCACCGACGAGCGTCGCAAGACCATCGACTTCGTGACGTACATCAACGACGGCCAGGGCTTCGCCACCCGCGCGGACAGCACCCTCCCGAAGGTCACCGACCTGGTGCAACTGTGCGGACGGAAGGTCGCCACGGGCGCGGGCACCACCTTCGAGGCCACGCTCCAGGACGGCGAGCAGCGGTGCGAGGACGCGGGCAAGGAACCGTACGAGGTCCAGACGTACGGTGACCAGAGCGCCATCTGGTCGGCGCTCCAGCAGGGACGGGCCGACGTGGTGATGAGCACCATCAACGGGTTGCGCTACGCGGTGGCGCAGCAGAAGGGGTTCGCGTTCCTGAACGAGTACCACCGTCTGGACGTCGGCTTCGCCTTCAAGAAGGGCACCCCGCTGGCGCCGGCGTTCCGGGCCGCGGTCAACGAGCTGATCGAGAACGGCACGTACGACCGCATCCTGGCGAAGTGGGGCACCACCGGTTCCGCCCTGAAGTCTTCGGAGATCTCCCCGCCCGAGGCGAAGCGCTGAGCGCCCCGGGCGTCCCGCCGACCGTCGGCGGGACGCCGGTGACCGCCGACGGTCAGCAGTTGCAGCCGCAGTCGCAGGACCCGCACCCGCACCCGTCGCAGCAGCCGCAGCAGTTGCCGCAGTCGGAGCAGGTTCCGCAGTCGCAGTGGTTGCACCAGCCCTGGCGGCGCTCCCTGGACCACGGGTCGTCGTGATCGCAGCACAGTTGACACGTACAGGCGAGCCCGGCCCACACCAGACAGCCGGCGACCGTCCCCCGGCGGTCCCGGTGCGGCGGCAGGGGCGGTCGGGGGCCGCCCGGGGCGCCGGGACCGCCGGGGGCGTACGGGCCGCCGGGGGCGTACGGACCCCCGGGCCCGTGCGCGGCTTCGGCGCCCGGCGCCCACAGCACCTCGGAGGCGGAACCGCCCGGGGCCGGGTGGGAACAGGCACGCACCCCGAAGGCCCGGTCCACGGAGTCCCGCAGCTCGTGGACGAGTAGCCGGTGGGCGAGCCGCCCGTCGGTGAAGTCGA
This sequence comes from Streptomyces sp. NPDC127068, assembly GCF_042724695.1. Classification (NCBI taxonomy): domain Bacteria; kingdom Bacillati; phylum Actinomycetota; class Actinomycetes; order Kitasatosporales; family Streptomycetaceae; genus Streptomyces; species Streptomyces sp. NPDC127068. Next base: position 53,345 of record NZ_JBHXEN010000028.1, read on the forward strand.
CTTCGCGCAGGGCCAGCCGTATCCCGCGCAGGGCGTCGTCGGCGAGGCGTCGAGCCTCGACGAGGTCGGTACCGGTGGCGGCGAGCGGGTTCCAGGCACCGGACGCGGCGTCGGCTTCGCGGTCCTCGACGGCGTCGAGGAGATGGGCGAGGCGCCCGAAGAAACGTCCCGCCTCGGCGAGCGGCACGGCGTTGTGCGGCCGGCCCGCGAGCACGGAGGTGTGCGCGAAGGCCGCGGCGGTGGCGGTCTCGGTCGGCTCGGTGACGCTCAGCAGGGGGGTGCCGGGGCCGGCGAGCGCCTCGATCCCCGGCTGCCGGTCGACCGCGTCCACCAGCACGGCGGTGTCGAATCCCACATGTGCACCGGTTCGCGCACCCGCTTTGCCCCAATGTGTCGCGACACGCCTGGCTGCTGCCGCCAGGGGCCTGCGCGCCAACAGACCGTCACCGTCGAGGGCGTGATCGCGCACCTTGGCGGCGGCGAGCACCAGCGAGACCGCGGCGGCGAGCCGGGCACCCTCGCCCCGGGCGACGGACGCGCCCCGCATCCCGCGCAGCGGACAGGGGCCCGCCCGGCGCCGCCCCTGCGCACCGGGCTCGACCTGAGCCTCCGTCAAGACCGAGACCAACAGACCGTCATAGTTCGTGACGAGTCGGGCGAACTGCCCGTGATCCCTTCGCAGCGACAGGCACAAACCGCACAAATGGGCCATCCATGCGGAGCTGAGCTGCTCCCCCAGACGATGACGACACGGCCTGACTATCCCGAACATGACGATCTCTCCCCCGCCGTACGACCTTTCGGCCCGGCATGCTAGCGGGACCTGCGTTCACCCGGACGCCCCGACCGTCACCCAAACGCCGCGAGAAATCATATTTCACTCACAGTCAGCAGCGTTGTTCCGCAAGACCCTTGGAATCAAGGGACCACAACCGATTTGCTGTGCACCAGTACCGTCACGAAAAGCCCGCGCGGTCACGTTCCCCTTGGCGCGTTGTCAGCATCATGGTCGACCATAGGGGACGGAACCACGCAAGACCGCTGTGAGAGGAGGCGTCCATGGGATCGGTGCGCAAGGCGAGTGCCTGGCTTGGCCTCGTCGACGACAACGATGACGAGCGTTACTACGACCGCTACGAGCACGACACGGATGACGCGACCGAAGGCCACGGCAACGCCTGGGTGACCGATCCGCGCGTGCAGGTGGCTTCGGACACCGCCGAGGAGGGCGGACGCCGGATCGGCACGGTCACCCCGGACAGCTTCCGGGACGCCCGGGCCATCGGCGAACTGTTCCGGGACGGCGTCCCCGTCATCGTCAACCTCACGGCCATGGAGTCCTCCGACGCCAAGCGCGTCGTCGACTTCGCGGCCGGGCTGACCTTCGGGCTGCGCGGCTCCATCGAGCGCGTGGCCACCCGTGTCTTCCTGCTGACGCCTTCGCACACCGAGATCGTCAACGGTGAGGCACCGAGCCGTCGGGCCGACAACTTCTTCAACCAGAGCTGAGGCAAGGCCGCTCACCGGCGCGGCCGGGGCGCCACGCCCGGCCCGGGCAACCGCCCGGACCGGCACCGCAGGGCCGCAGGGCCCCGTCGCGGTAGGCGTCGAGCCCGGTGAGCGCCTTGCCCAGGACGGGACGACGGCCCCCGTACCCCGCCGCAACGGGACCGCGACGACGGCAGGTCCGACCGCTCAGACCACCGCGTCGGCGGAGGCGCGGGACGTGGCGGCAGCCCGGGGCTGGGGCACTTCGGCGCCCACCGCGGGACGGCAGGGTCCGGTGCCCGGATCGGGGCAGTCCACCGCCACCCGGGGCAGCCGCAGCGCGGCCAGTGCGCCGAGCAGCAACAGGACCGCACTCACCACCAGGGTCAGGTGCAACCCGGTCACGAAGGAGTCGCGCGCGGCCTCGCGCAGACCCTGACCGGCCGCACCACCGAGCCGGTCGGACACCTCGTACGCCTCGCCCAGCGAATGGCTCGCCGCCTCCCGCGCACCGGAAGGCACCCCCGCCGCGCCCGCCACCCCCTGCCCGTAGGCGGCGTTCATGACGCTGCCGAGCAGGGCGATGCCGATGCCGGCACCTAGCTGGTACGAGGTCTCCCCGATGGCCGCGGCGCCCCCCGCCCGCTCCGCCGGGGCCTCCGCGAGCATCGACTCGTACGCCCCGAAGAGGGTGGTCTCCAGACCGAAGCCGAGCATCAGGAACCCGGCGAGGAGCAGCCCGCGGTTGTCGTGGTGGCCCATGAAGGTGAGGGTGAGGACCGCGACGGCGGTCAGCACGAAGCCGAGCGCGACCATCGTCCGCGGCCCCAGCCGCCGCAGCATCCGTGCCCCGGCGAGACCGGCGGCCATCGCGGCGACGGTGAGCGGCAGCAGCCGCATCCCCGTTTCCAGCGGGGAGAGGCCGAGGACGAGTTGCAGGTACTGGGCGGCGACGAGTTCCAGCCCGACGAGGGCGAGCATCGCGAGGACGATGCAGCCGACCGAGGTGCTGAACGCCGGCCGGGCGAACATGCCCAGATCGACGAGCGGGTGCCGCCGGGCCCGCTGGCGCCGCACGAACGCGAGGAGCAGGGCGGCCCCGCCGAGCAGCGGCAGCAGGGTGAGCAGCCCCTCGGCGTCCGGGCCGGCCGCACCGCTACCGAGCCGCTTGACCCCGAGCACCAGGGCGAACAGTCCGGCGGCGGCCGTCAACGCACCGGCCACGTCCCAGGGTCCGTCCTGCCCACCGGTGGACTCGGGCAGGAGCAGCCGTCCCACCGGGAGGCTGACCAGCATCAGCGGGATGTTGATGAGGAAGACCGAGCCCCACCAGAAGTGTTCGAGCAGGAACCCGCCGAGCAGCGGGCCGAGCGCCGCGCCCACGGCGGCGACCGCGCTCCAGACGCCGATGGCGAGGGCGCGCTCGCGCCGGTCGGGGAAGACCTGCCGCAGGATCGACAGGGTGGCGGGCATGATCATCGCGCCACCGACCCCGAGCAGCGCGCGGGCCGCGATCAGGACGCCCGCCTCGTCGGCGAGGGCGGCGAGGGCGGAGGCCACGCCGAACAGCGCGTACCCGAAGAGGAGCACCCGGCGTCGACCGATCCGGTCGCCCAGGGTGCCGAAGAGGATGAGCAGGGCGGCGCAGACCAGGGGGTAGGCGTCGACGATCCACAGCAGTTCGACCCCGCTGGGCCGCAGGTCCTCGGTGACGGCGGGTACGGCGACGTGCAGGACGGTCGCGTCGACGGCGACGAGCAGCAGGCTGGTGCACAGGACGAGCAGGACGAGCCAGCGGTTGGCGTCGCCGCCGGGGCCGCGGGTCGCATCGAGTGCGGCGCGGAAGCGGTCGAGGTGCGCCCCGGCGCGGGGGCGGGGGGCGTCCGCGGGTCCGCGCGCGGCGGCCGTGGTCGTCCCTGGCATGCGGTACCTCCCGGTGGTCTCTCGCACGCGGCGGGCCTGCGGGCGGGGCGTCCCGCGGCGTCGGGGTGGGGAGGTCCCCGTTCGGGCCGCACGAGGCGAGTGAGCCGCAAGCGTACGCGAGTCAGTACGGAGGCGAGTGGCGGGCCTGTCGCATCCCCGCCCGGGTCGCTGTGGGGTGTGCCACAGACGGGTCGCCCGCCCCCGACCACCCCCACCGATCACGCTCCGCGTACACTCCGTCACGTTCGGCGAGACGGCAACTCGCGGGCCGTGCGGGCCCGTTGGCGCTCCGGGAATTCGACCCGGGCCCACCGAAGGGGAATTGGACCTCCTCCATAAAAACCGCCCGGGATAGGCGGTGCGGAAATGGATGAGAACTCCTTCATGAAATAGGAGCGGCCCCGCATTGCCTCGCCCCACTGAGAGGAATGCCACATCACATGGTCATCACAAAGCGGGGGATTCGACCTGACCGACGGTGGGCCCCTGTAACGTCGATTGGGTGCGTACCGAACGAAACCTCACCCGTCTGGACCGGGTGTTCGCCCGCCTGGACCGTGAGCCGGAACGGCCGGCCCATGTCCGTGCACCGGAGATGAGCCGGCACAGGATCGTCCTGTTCTCGGCGACCCTGGCCTTTTACGTGGCGATCATCGTCGCGGTGCTGACCACCTCGTGGTTGGTCCGCCTCGACTGGCAGGTCATGTTCTTCCGGCCCTACCAGCAGTGGCCCGAACTCCACCCGTTCCTCGACTACTACGTGGTCCTCGGGCAGCGCGGCCCGACCGCGGTGATGGTCGCGGCGTGGCTCGGCTGGCGGTCGTGGCGGCAGCACACCCTGCGCCCGATGCTCACGCTCGGCCTGTCGCTGCTCCTGCTCAACGTCACGGTGGGCGCGGCCAAGTTGGGCATGGGCCGGCTGGGTCCGCACTACGCGACAGCGATCGGCTCGAACGAGATGTGGCTCGGCGGCGATATATTTCCCTCCGGCCACACCGCCAACGCCGTGGTGACCTGGGGCATCCTCGCCTATCTCGCCTCGACGCCGAGGGCCCGCCGCTATCTGTCGGCACTGTCCGCGGTCGTTTCGCTCGGTGTGGGCATGACCACCGTCTACCTCGGTACGCACTGGCTGAGCGACGTCCTACTCGGCTGGGCCGCCGGGCTGTTGATCCTGTTGGCGCTGCCCTGGCTCGAACCGTTGATCGCCCGTGTCGAGGCGTGGCTGTTCGCACAGCGCGACCTCTGGCGCGTCCGGCGGGCCGGCCCCCGCGCCACGAGCGGCGACGCCCCGCCCGTCCCGGTGGGCACACCGAGCACGGTGGGCGGTACCCGCACCATCCCGGCGCCGAGCGCGCCCGGGGGTGCGGGGAAGGTGCCCGGCCGGGAGCCCGCGTGGCCCACGCCCGGCGGGCACGCACCGCGCCCCGACCGCGCGCCGGTCACCCCGGTCGGCGGGCGGCGGGCGCCCCACCACCCGGACCGGGCGGCCGACTCCGTCCCGGCGGGCTCACCGTCCGCCCCGTCCTCCGGCCGCTGATCCGACCGCGGGGACGGTACGCACGCCCCCCCGACACCGCCAAGGCCCCGGCTCCGCAAGGAGTTCCGGGGCCTTCGCGCATCGTCGTGCCGGTGCCTTCCCGCCGCCCGGCACCCGGGCCGGGTCAACCCTTCCAGCAGCGGCGCACCACACCGTCGACGACCTCGAAGTTCAGCCGTCCGAAGCGGTACTCCATGGTGATGAACGCGCCCGGTTCCAGTGCGCGCACCGAGGACCAACCGCGCTCGCGGGCGAGCAGTTCGGCGGATTCGGTGCCCAGGCCCACATAGGCGGCCGGGTCGTCCCGGGGCTCTTCTGGCTGTCGCAGAGGGGGTTCCATGCCCGCCACGTTAACCGCGGGGGGCCTGCCGCGGCCCGCCCCCGGGTCACGCTTTCGTCACAGGATCACCGTCCTGTTATGCGTTTCCCCGACTCACACGAACGAGCGGTCTTCCCTCCTCCGCATTCACTCCCCGATGTCATGCAGCACCCTTTTTCGAAGCAGGAGGAACGCAAGGGAAAACCTCCGGAGCAATTTCGTTCAGAATCCGTTAGATCTTTCCTGTTCTCCCGCTGGCACTTCATCGGAAAAGCCGATGGAGCGACGGAGCTTCACGCTTTCCCTCCACCACACACCGATACCTTCGCCCCGTGTGGCAGACCTCCCCCGGATCACGAGCGGCCGGCGCGGAGCGCGGAGATCCAGGGAGGCACGGTCGATGGCGACCGGAAGCACACCAAGGGCTGAGGAGCCGCCGGGCGGCGGCGCAGCGACCACGGCGCAGCCCGCCCCGGAGGCGGTGGACGTCGGCGCCCTGCGCGCCGGGCGCCGCGGCGCGGTGGTCGTGGACTGGCTGACCACCACCGACCACAAGAAGATCGGTCACCTCTATCTGATCACGTCGTTCGCGTTCTTCCTGATCGCCGGTCTGATGGCGCTGCTGATGCGGGCGGAACTCGCCCGCCCCGGCACCCAGCTCGTGTCGAACGAGCAGTTCAACCAACTCTTCACCCTGCACGGCACGATCATGCTGCTGCTGTTCGCGACCCCGACCTTCGCCGGATTCGCCAACGAGATCATGCCCCTCCAGATCGGCGCACCGGATGTGGCCTTTCCCCGGCTGAACATGCTCGCCTACTGGTTGTTCCTGTTCGGTGGGTTGATCGTGCTCGGCTCCCTGCTCACGCCGAGCGGCCCCGCGGACTTCGGATGGTTCGCGTACGCCCCGCTCAACAGCGCCACCCGCACCCCCGGAATCGGCGCCGACATGTGGATCATGGGGCTGGCGCTCGCCGGATTCGGAACGATCCTCGGCGCGGTGAACTTCCTGACCACGATCATCGCCATGCGGGCACCGGGCATGACGATGTTCCGGCTGCCCGTCTTCACCTGGAACGTGCTCTTCACGTCGATCCTCGTCCTGATGGCGTTCCCGGTGCTCGCCGCGGCGCTGCTGGTGCTGGAGGCCGACCGGCGCTTCGGCTCGGTGGTCTTCGAAGCGGCGAACGGCGGGGCGCTGCTGTGGCAGCACCTCTTCTGGTTCTTCGGGCACCCGGAGGTCTACATCATCGCCCTGCCGTTCTTCGGGATCGTCACGGAGATCATCCCGGTCTTCAGCCGCAAACCGGTCTTCGGCTACGCGACGTTGGTGGGCGCGACGATGGCGATCACCGGTCTGTCCGTGGTGGTGTGGGCGCACCACATGTTCGCGACCGGGGCGGTGCTGCTGCCGTTCTTCTCCCTGTTGTCGTTCCTGATCGCGGTGCCGACCGGGGTGAAGTTCTTCACCTGGGCGGGGACCATGTGGAAGGGGTCCCTGTCGTTCGAGGCGCCGATGCTCTGGGCCACCGGCTTCCTGGTGTCCTTCCTGTTCGGCGGTCTGACCGGGGTGATCCTGGCCTCCCCGCCGCTGGACTTCCACGTCACCGACTCGTACTTCGTCGTCGCGCACTTCCACTACGTGGTGTTCGGGACGGTGGTCTTCGCGACGTTCGCCGGGTTCCACTTCTGGTGGCCGAAGTTCACCGGGAAGCTGCTCGACGAACGGCTCGGCCGCATCCACTTCTGGACCCTGTTCACCGGCTTCCACCTGACGTTCCTGGTGCAGCACTGGCTCGGCGCCGAGGGCATGCCCCGGCGCTACGCGGACTACCTCGCCACCGACGGGTTCACCGCGCTCAACACCCTCTCCACCATCGGCGCCTTCCTGCTCGGCACCTCGACCCTGCCGTTCCTGTACAACGTGTGGCACACCGCCCGCCACGGCGCGCGGGTGACCGTGGACGACCCCTGGGGCTTCGGGCGGTCCCTGGAGTGGGCGACCTCCTGTCCGCCGCCCCGGCACAACTTCCGGACCATGCCGGTGATCCGCTCCGAGTCACCCGCGTTCGACCTGCACCACCCCGAGGTCAACCGGCGGACGGAGGACCCGCCGGCCGGTCGAGCGCCCGCGACAACCGGTCGCGGACCACGCTGATCGCCTCGGTGAGTTCCACCGGTTCCAGCACCTCGAACTCCAGGCCGATGAGCACCACATGGATCACCAGGACGTCCACGCTCGCCGCCCCGGTGCGCAACAGACAACTCGTCGGCCCCTCCCGTTCCAGGACGCCGTCCGAAGGGGAGACCCGCTCGGCGGCCACCTCGTAGGGCACGCACAGGCGGATGACGGCTCGTTCCGCGTACGCCCGGGTGGAGACGCCCTGCGCCACGTAGGCCGCGAGGTCGTCGGCGGGCGGGGTGCGCGGGGGGAAGCGGGGCCCGTGCGGCGGCTTCGGGACGATGCGGTCGACGCGGAAGGTGCGCCAGTCCGCACGGTCCACGTCCCAGGCCACCAGGTACCAGCGGCGCTCGGTGCACACCAGGCGGTGCGGTTCGACGGTCCGCCGGGAGGTGCTGCCCGCGTGGTCGCGGTAGGCGAAGCGGAGGCGTTCCGCGTCCCGGCAGGCGCCGGCGAGGTCGGTGAGCACGGCCGGGTCGACGGTGGCGGCGGGTCCGCCGCGCAGCATCGGCACGGTGAACCCGGTGAGCGCCCCGACCCGGCGGCGCAACCGGTGCGGCAGCACCTGTTCGAGTTTGGTGAGGGCGCGTACGGAACTCTCGCCGATGCCCTCGACGCCCTGCCCCGCCGCGGTGCGCAGGCCGACCGCGATGGCGACGGCCTCGTCGTCGTCGAGCAGCAGCGGCGGAAGTTCGGCGCCCACCCCGAGTTGGTAGCCGCCGCCGGTGCCGGGGGTCGCGTGGACGGGGTAGCCCAGTTCCCGCAGCCGGTCCACGTCCCGGCGGACGGTGCGCGAGGTGACGCCGAGCCGCTGTGCCAGTTCGGCCCCCGACCACTCGCGGTGGGCCTGGAACAGGGACAGCAGGCGCAGCAACCGGGCCGAGGTCTCCAACATGGCTCCGAGTCTGCCAGGCAGGGGGAACCGGGAGCGCGGCCCCGCCTCCGAGCCCTGGAGCGGGGCCGCGCGTACCGGTCGGGCGGCGGGTCAGACGTCGAGCCGCTGCCCCGGCACGATCAGATGGGGGTCGGTCCCGATGACGTGCCGGTTGGCGGTGTACAGCGCGCGCCAGTCGGTGTGGTGCCGGGCCGCGATCGTGCTGAGCGTGTCACCGCCTCGGACGGTGTACCCGCCGCGGACCTCCGGGTGCCGGGGGCCGCGCACCAACGGACTCCCGGCCTTCCGGGGTGCGGGGGTGGAGGTCGGGGGTGCGGGTGCGGCGACCGAGGGGGCGGCGCCGCTGGCCCCGGCCCGGGCCGAGCACACGGGCCAGGCGCCCCAGCCCTGGCCCCGCTGGACCTTGGTGGCCACGGCGATCTGCTGGGCCCGGGTCGCCCGGTCGGCGGTGGGGGCGTAGGCGGTGCCGCCGTAGGCGCGCCAGGTGCTGCCGGCGAACTGGAGCCCGCCGTAGTAGCCGTTGCCGGTGTTGATCGACCAGTTGCCGCCGCTCTCGCACCGGGCGATGCGGTCCCACACTCCGCCGTCCGCGGCGTGTGCGGTGCCGGCGGTGGCGAGCAGCGCCAGGGGGGCGAGGAGCACGGCCCCGGCGAGTACGGCGGTCCGACGGGCGGTCACGGGATGTCCGGACATGAGGTTCCCTCTCCGACAACCCGGGTCCCCCGGATGCACCGGCGTGCTCCGCACGTGGGGCGCGGAGCGTGCCGGTCCACCCCGTCCGCCGCCCGGCGCGCTGGGCGCCGGGCTCGCCGGTGGTGCGGCCGGCGGACGTACCCGAGTGGTGCTCGGTGCACACGGCCGAGGAATCTAGGGAGGGGGACGGCGCGGCATCAAGCATCGGCCCGTCGGGGCAGGCCAGTCACCGTTTACCCTGGGTAGCGGCCAATTCCGGTCACCGCCTTCATCATCTGATGTCAGGATTTCCCGCCCACCCGGCCCATCTCCCTGTGACTCAGTTCACCGACTCAACTCCATTGGCACCCCATGGAGTTGACTGTGCGTAGCCGAATTCCCCCGTCAACTCACGCTCCGCTCGGGTTGGTTCGATTCCGTTGCTCTTCGGGCGTGACCATGCCCACAGCTTCCCCGTTGTCCCTGACATGAGCCGGGGACCACTCGGCCCACCGGCCGGGAACCGCCCGGATCGGGCCGGGAGCAACCCGGCATCGCACGCACGAGAACCGAGGAGCCCCCCGTGCCGCGCATGCTCGACGTCAGCGATGACGTACGCGCCGAGATCGGTGATGCAGAAGCCGACCGGCTGCTCGCCGGTGAGAACGCCCCGGGCGGCTACGACTGCACGTCCTGCCGCACCCCGGGCGACTCGGAGCGGGAACGCACCAGCACCGTCCTGTTCATCGGCGAGGAGACCGCGGTGCTCGCCTTCGCCCACGCCACGTGTCTGCCCTCGCAGATCGTCCGGGTCAACGAGGAGGAACTCAAGGGAGCCGTCCGCTCCATCACCGGCGCGGAAGCCGACCCCGGCGCCCCCGAACAGGCCGTGCTGGGCATCACCAGCGGCCTGGTCCTCCTCGCCGGGGAACTCCACCCGGCGCTGGTCGTCGAACCCACCGCGCCGATCGCCCGGGCGGGCACCCCGGGCGAGCACGGCGACGAGTTCCTGCCCCTGCTGGTCGAACAGGGTTTCCACCCCGTGACCAGCGTGGACACGGTTCCGGCGGTCCTGCGGGGCTGGTCGGTGCTGCTGGCGATGGGGCAGCTGCACGCCGTGCTCCAGCCCGGCCCGAGCGGCGGCCAGCCGGTCGCCTGGTGGCAGGCGCACCAACCACTCCAGGTCACCGAGGGCTGGCGGACGGCCGCCAACAAGGCGCAACAGGTCCTGGTGTTCGCCGCACCGGTCGGTTCCATCGGCCGGCAGCCGCGGGAGGACCTCCTGCGCGACGCGCTCGACAAGGCCGCGGCGAACGGCCGGCTGGTCGCCGGCACCATGCCGCTCGCCGGCACCTGAGCACCCCGTTCCCCGGTGCGGCGCCTCCCGCACCGGGGAACGGTCGCGGGTCACCGCGGACCGCACCCGGTCACGACCGGCGAAATCGGGAACTCCGGCCGCATCCGTCGGAGCCCGGTGTCGTTGGCAGTTCGTGTACACCTACGACCCCACCCACCGTCCCCGCCACCCGAGCCCCATCCCGTCCATGCGTCCGGCACGGGAACTCCCGGGCGGCGCGTCGGCCACCCCGATCTACGACGCGCTGTACGCCGAGTACCGCAGGTTGTTCCGGGCCCTGCCCGGTGACCACAGCGGCGAGGAGGGGCTGCGGTTCACCGCCTTCGGCACGGGTCCGCGCGGGTCACTGCCCGATCGGTACGGCTCCGGCGCGTACGGCTCCACGCCCTCGGGGATGACGGGTGGGCTGTCGTCGGGTGGGCACGGGTCGGCCCAGCACGGGGCCGCCCATCCGGACGCACGCCACTCCCCCGGCTACGACCCGGGCCCCCGGTACGAAGCCCGACCGGGGCCCGACCGGACCGCCCCGGCCCATCCCACCGGGATGGTGCCGGTCTGGCAGACCGGCGGGCGGCACGGCTCGCACCTCCCGGCGCTGCCGCCCGCCCGGCGTCGGGAGCCCTGACCGCACGGGGCGTGCCGGACACGGCTCCTGCTTGCGTCCGCTACTTCTTGCGTCCGCGCTTCTCGCGCACCCGGACGGAGATGTGGATCGGGGTCCCCTCGAAACTGAACTCCTCGCGCAGTCGACGCTCCACGAAGCGTCGGTACCCGTGCTCGATGAAGCCGGAGGCGAAGAGCACGAACCGGGGGGGCTTCGTCCCGGCCTGGGTGCCGAACAGGATGCGGGGCTGCTTGCCGCCGCGGACGGGGTGCGGGTGCGCGGCGACGAGTTCGCCGAGGAACGCGTTCAGCCGACCGGTGGGCACCCGGGTCTCCCAGCCCGCGAGGGCCGTCTCGATCGCCGGGACCAGCTTCTCCATGTGCCGGCCGGTGCGAGCGGAGACGTTCACCCGGGGGGCCCAGGCGATCTGCGCCAGCTCGGTCTCGATCTCGCGCTCCAGGTAGTAGCGGCGCTCCTCGTCGAGGGTGTCCCACTTGTTGAAGGCGACGACGATCGCGCGGCCGGCCTCCACCGCCATGGTGACGATGCGCTGGTCCTGGACGCTGATGGTCTCCGAGGAGTCGATGAGGATCACCGCGACCTCGGCCTTCTCCACGGCCGCCGCGGTGCGCAGCGAGGCGTAGTAGTCGGCGCCCTGCTGGAGGTGGACCCGCTTGCGGATGCCGGCGGTGTCCACGAACTTCCAGGTCTTGCCGCCGAGCTCGATGATCTCGTCCACCGGGTCGCGGGTGGTGCCCGCCATCTCGTTGACGACGACCCGCTCCTCGTTCGCCACCTTGTTCAGCAGGGACGACTTGCCGACGTTGGGGCGGCCGATGAGCGCGATGCGCCGGGGACCGCCGAGCGCCGTGCCGAAACGCTGTGCGGGTGCCTCGGGCAGCGCCTCCAGGACCGCGTCGAGCATGTCGCCCGTACCACGGCCGTGCAGCGCCGAGACGGGGTGCGGCTCGCCGAGGCCGAGGGACCACAGTGCGGTGGCGTCGGCCTCGCCGCTGGGGCCGTCCACCTTGTTGGCGCACAGCACCACGGGCTTGCCGGCCTTGCGCAGCAGCCGGACGACCGCCTCGTCCGTGTCCGTCGGGCCGACCGTGGCGTCCACCACGAAGACGACCGCGTCGGCCGCCTCGATCGCGTACTCCGCCTGGGCGGCCACGGAGGCGTCGATGCCGAGCACGTCCTGCTCCCAGCCGCCGGTGTCGACGACCTTGAAGCGGCGGCCGGCCCATTCGGCCTCGTAGGTGACGCGGTCCCGGGTCACCCCGGGACGGTCCTCCACCACGGCCTCGCGGCGGCCGATGATCCGGTTCACCAGGGTCGACTTGCCGACGTTGGGGCGACCGACGACGGCGAGGACCGGCAGGGGGCCGTGTCCGGCCTCCTCGATCGCGCCCTCGACGTCCTCCAGGTCGAAGCCCTCTTCGGCGGCGAGCTCCATGAACTCCGCGTACTCGGCGTCGCCGAGCGCCCCGTGGTCGTGCCCGTCGCCCGTGCCCTCGGAGGGAGTGTGCTGGTTCATGAAGTCCGTACCTTCGTTCATCGTGGTGATCGGTGGACCGACCCGTTCGGGGTGATCCACTACTCAAGTGTCGCCTAGCGGCCGGTGAGCCGCCTGGCGTTTTCCAGGTGGGCGGTCAACTGTTCCTGGATGCGCCCGGTCGCCGCGTCCAAGGCGGTGCGGGTGCGCCGTCCGCTGCCGTCGTCGGCCCGGAACGCCTCGCCGAAGACGACGTCCACCCGGCTGCGCAGCGGGGGCAGCCCGGGTATCAGCCGGCCCCGGCGCTCGGTGCTGCCCAGCACCGCGACCGGGACGATCGGCGCGCCGCCCCGCACCGCGAAGTACGCGAGCCCGGCGCGCAGCGACGCGAAGTCGCCGGCGCCCCGGGTGCCCTCCGGGAAGATCCCGAGGGCGCCGCCCTGCTCCAGGACGCCGAGCGCCCGGGTGATCGCGGACCGGTCGGCGGTGGAGCGGTCGACCTTGAGCTGGCCGATGCCGTCCAGGAAGGGGCCGAGCGGACCCACGAACGCCTCCTGCTTGATCAGGAAGTGCACGGGGCGCGGTGCGGTGCCCATGAGCATGGGTCCGTCGATGTTGTGGGAGTGGTTGACCGCGAAGACGAGCGGGCCGGTCACCGGGACCTTCCAGGCGCCCAGGACCCGCGGCTTCCACAGTCCGTACATCAGGCCGACCCCGATCCGGCGGCCGATGTCGGCGCTCCGGGTCGAGGGGACCCGCGTCGTCGACGCGTCCGTCACCGGCCCGCCCGCTCACCGTCGACGAGCACCTGAGGGCCGCGCCGGTCCTGGACCAGGGTGACCACGCACTCGATGACCTGCTGGAGCGTGAGGTCGGTGGTGTCGACCTCGACGGCGTCGGCGGCCTTGGCGAGCGGCGAGGTCTTGCGGCTGGAGTCCGCGGCGTCCCGCTTGACCAGGGCCTCCTGGGTGGCCTTGACGTCGGCGCCCTTCAGCTCGCCGCTGCGCCGGGCCGCACGGGCCTCCGGGGAGGCGGTGAGGAAGATCTTCAGATCGGCGTCGGGCAGGACGGTGGTGCCGATGTCCCGGCCCTCCACCACGATGCCGCCCGCGGCGGACGCGGCGATGCTCCGCTGGAGCTCGGTGATCCGGGTGCGGACCTCGGGCACCGCGCTGACCGCGCTGACCTTCGCCGTGACCTCCGGGGTGCGGATCGGCGCGGACACGTCGGTGCCGTCCACGGTGATCGTCGGGGCCGCCGGGTCCGTGCCGGACACGATCTCGGGCTTGTCCGCGACCGCGGCGACGGCCGCCGGGTCGGTGACGTCGACGCCGTGGTGCACCATCCACCAGGTGATCGCCCGGTACTGAGCGCCAGTGTCGAGGTAGCGCAGGCCCAACTGGGCGGCGACGGCCTTGGAGGTGCTGGACTTGCCCGTGCCGGACGGACCGTCGATCGCGACGATGACTGCGGTGGTTCCGGCGACGGTTTCCACGGGGCACCTTCCAGGGGTGGGGCATGACGGGGCGGTCCGGGCCCGCGAGGGCCCCGGACAAGGTTACTTGTTCCGACGGGGCCGCCCGGACCGGTGCCCGCCCCCGGAACACCGCTCGGCCGGAGCCCCGCGGTCCGGGTCGGGAGGGTGGGGCCGGGTCCTGGGCGGGAGGGTGGCCGGGCCGCCGGGACGCGGCGGCCCGACCACCCGGCTAGGGGCGGATCGACCAGCCGCGTTCCCGCAGCGCCGCGGTCAGCGCGGGCGCGGCCGTCGGGAGGACCACCAGTTCGACGAGGCCCTCCTGCCGGCCGGTGGCGTGCTCGATCCGTACGTCCTCGACGTTCACTCCGGCCGCTCCCGCGTCGGCGAAGATCCGTGCGAGCTGCCCCGGCTCGTCCCCGATCAGCACGACCACGCTCTCGTAGACGGCGGGCGCGGTCCCGTGCTTGCCGGGGACCCGGGTCTGTCCGGCGTTCCCCCGCCGCAGCAGGGCCTCGATCCCGGTGGCGCCCTCGCGTCGCTTCTCCTCGTCCGCGGACTGGAGGGAGCGCAGGGCACGGACGGTGCCGTCGAGGTCCTCGGCGACCTCGGTGAGCAGGTCGGCGACCGGGCCGGGGTTCGCGGACAGGATGTCGATCCACATCCGGGGGTCGGAGGCGGCGATCCGGGTGACGTCACGGATGCCCTGGCCGCTGAGGCGCACCGCGGACTCGTCGGCGTGCTCCAGTCGGGCGGCCACCAGGCCCGACAGCAGGTGCGGCATGTGCGACACCAGCGCCACCGCGCGGTCGTGGGCGTCGGCGTCCATGACCACGGGCACGGCCCGGCACAGGGCGACCACTTCCAGCGCCAGGTTCAGCACCTCGGTGTCGGTGTCCCGGGTGGGCGTGAGCACCCAGGGGCGCCCTTCGAAGAGGTCCGCGGTGGCGGCGAGCGGGCCGGACTTCTCCCGTCCGGACATGGGGTGGGTGCCGATGTAGCGGGCGAGGGCCTCGGGAGCGGTCCCGAGGGCCTCCAGCTGGCGCCGGGGACCGCCCTTGACGCTGGCCACGTCGAGGCAGCCGCGGGCGGCGCCCCGCCCCAGGACGTCCGCGAGGGTCGCGGCGACGTGGGCGGGCGGCACCGCGACGATCGCGAGGTCCACCGGGCCGGCCGGCGGGCCGTCGGTGCCGGCGCCGAGCGCGGCGGCGGTCCTGGCCTGCTGGGAGTCGTGGTCCACGAGGTGGACGGCCACGCCGCGGCCGGTGAGGGCCAGGGCGATGGAGGTGCCGATCAGGCCGGTGCCGATGACGAGTGCGGTTCTCACTGGGCGATGTCCTTGCGCAGGGCCGCCGCGGCCCCCAGGTAGACGTGGGAGATCTCGGAGCGGGGCAGATCGGTCTCGATGTGCGCGAGCACCCGGACCACCCGGGGCATCGCGCCTTCGACGTCGAGTTCCTGGGCGCAGATCAGCGGGACGTCGACCAGGCCGAGGCCGCGCGCGGCAGCGGCGGGGAAGTCGCTGTGCAGGTCGGGGGTGGCGGTGAACCAGAAGCTGATCAGGTCGTCCGGGGTGAGGGCGTTGCGTGCGAGGATCGCCTCCAGCAGTGCGGCGACGCGCTCGCGCATGTGGTCGGCCTCGTCGCGCTCCAACTGGACGGCCCCCCGGACCGCTCGTACCGCCACCGTCTTCCGCCTTCCGCTTGCGAACCCTCCGTAGCGCCGCGCTGGACGCGGGTACGCCGACGGTGCCCAGCCTAGCCAGCGCGACGGGGGTGCACGTGCGCCGCCCGGGTTCCGGGGCGGTCGGAAATTCCCGGAAGGCCGGCCAGGGGCGCCCGTACGCTGACGGCATGGCTCCCGAGGAACTGGTCCGTCACCACACGATCTACTCCTGTGTCACGGGTTCGCGGGCCTTCGGTCTGGCCACGGACGCCAGCGACACGGACCGGCGCGGGGTGTTCGTCGCTCCGACGCCGTTGTTCTGGCGCTTCGACAAGCCGCCCACCCATGTCGAAGGACCGGGCGAGGAACAGTTCGGCTGGGAGCTCGAACGGTTCTGCGAGCTGGCCCTGCGGGCCAACCCGAACATCCTGGAGTGCCTGTACTCGCCGCTCGTGGAGTACGCGGACGGGACCGGGCGGGAGCTGCTCGACCTGCGCGGGGCGTTCCTGTCGCGGCGGGTCCACGAGACGTTCACGGGGTACGCGACGGCGCAGCGGGCCCGGCTGGCGGCGGACGTCCGCCGCCACGGCGCCCCGCGCTGGAAGCACGCCATGCACATGCTGCGGCTGCTGCGGTCCTGTCGGGACCTGCTGCGCACCGGCACGCTCACCCTCGACGTGGGCGAGGAGCGCGAACGGCTGCTCGCGGTGCGGCGGGGCGAGGTGCCCTGGGCCGAGGTGGAGTCCCGGATGGGCCGTCTGGTCGACCGGGCCGCCGCGGAGCTGCCCCGCAGTCCGCTGCCGCCGGAGCCCGACCGGGCCCGGGTCGAGGCGTTCCTGACGGCGGTCCGGGCGCGTTCCGCACACCTCGCGGTGGCCCCGGCGGGCCGCTGACCTGCGCAGCGCGCCCGTCTCAGGCGTCCCAGAGCGCTCCGAAGGCGAGCAGTTCGTCCCGGTGCTCCAACCGGTCGACCCAGGCCGTGGGCCAGACGTCGGCGCCGAGGTGGGCGCCCGCGAACGCACCGGTGAGGCAGGCGATCGAGTCCGAGTCGCCCGAGGTGCAGGCGGCCCGGCGCAGGGCGGTGAGCGGGTCACCGGGGAAGAGCAGGAAGCAGAGCAGCGCGGTGGCGAGGGCTTCCTCGGCGATCCAGCCCTCCCCCGTGACGAGACAGGGGTCGGTCTCCGGTGAGGGGTCCCGCAGTGCGTCGCGGAGCCGGTCGAGGACGGCTGAGCACTCGTCCCAGCCGCGGGCGATGAACTCCTCGGGCGAGGCGTCCCCGGCCCGTTGCCACAGGTCGCCGAGCCAGCGCTGGTGGTAGCGGGTGCGGTTCTCGAAGGCGTACGAGCGCAACCGGCCGACCAGCCCGGTGGGGTCCGCGCCATGTGCGAGGAGCCGCACCGCGTGGGCGGTGAGGTCGCTGGCGGCGAGCGCGGTGGGGTGGCCGTGGGTGAGTGCGCCCTGGGCCTGGGCGAGGCCGGCCCGTCGCTCGTCGTCCAGCCCGGGCAGCAGGCCGACGGGGACGACACGCATGTTGGCCCCGCAGCCCTTGGAGTGGAGCTGACTGGCGTCCTGCCAGGGCCCGGTGCCGGATTCGAGCAGGGCGCAGGCGGTCAGACAGGTGCGGCCGGGGGCGCGGTCGTTGTCGGGCGACCGGTACCAGGCCACGAACTCGTCGCGGACCGGGGCCAGCGTCCGCGCGGGGTCGAGGAGGGTTCCGTCGCCCGCCCTCCACAGGGCCCGGGCGAGCGCGAGGGTCATCTGGGTGTCGTCGGTGACGAAGGCCGGCGACGGCAGCTCCATCGACCGCCAGGGTCCGCACTTCGCCAGGATGGACGGGACGTCGTGGAACTCGGTGGGGAACCCGAGCGCGTCGCCGAGGGCGAGGCCGACGAGGGCCCCGGTGGCGGGGCGCCCGGCGCGGACCGGGCCGGGGCGGACCGGGGTGGGGGACGCGGGGGTCGGTGAGGTGGTCATGCGGGCCGTCCTTCCGGGCGCAGCAGGGGTGGGTACGGTGCGGTGGCCGTGCCGGCGCGGTAGAGCGCGGCGGGTTTGCCCCGGCCTCCGGTGAGCCGGGCGGCACCGGTGACGGCTTCCACGAAACCGGGCGTGGCGAGGACCTTGCGACGGAAGTTGGCGGGGTCCAGCGGGGTGCCCCACACCGCTTCGTACACGCGCCGCAGCTCGCCGAGGGTGAACTCGGGCGGGCAGAAGGAGGTGGCGAGCGAGGTGTGCTCCAGCTGGGAGCCGATGCGTTCGCGGGCGTCGGCGAGGATGCGGTCGTGGTCGAAGGCGAGCGGTCCCGGGCGTCCGGGGGGCGTCCACCGGGCGCGCCGGGCGTCGTCGCCGCCCCGTGGTTCGGGCGGATCGGGGACGAGCGCGGTGTAGGCGACGGAGACGACCCGCATCCGGGCGTCGCGGTCGGGTTCGCTGTAGGTGTGCAGCTGTTCGAGGTGGAGTCCGGCGACGGTGTCGGCGGACAGTCCGGTCTCCTCGGCGAGTTCCCGGCGGGCGGCCCGGCCGGCGGACTCGTGGGGCAGGACGAAGCCCCCGGGGAGGGCCCAGCGCCCTTGGTGGGGCTGCTCGCCGCGCTCGACCAGCAGGACGTGCAGGGCGGCGTCGCGGACGGTGAAGACGGCCAGGTCGACGGTGACGGCGAACGGTTCGAACGCGTGCTTGTCGTAGCCCTCGGGAGCCCGGCCGCCGCCGGCCCGTTCCCCTGCGGGGTGGGTGCTCATCGCTCTTCCTCCAGGCGGTCGCCGCGTCGCGGGTCCGTCACGACCGGGGTCGGGCGGCGCCTCGGAGCCACCCCTTATTGGTCACTCAGACTATAAAGAGGGGGGCGGTGTGCACAAGCCCCGATCGGGGCCGGACGCACCGAGGCCGGGCCCGGAAACTCCGGGCCCGGCCTCGGTGGCGGAAGGGGCGTCGCCTACAGGTCGACCTCGTTCATCAGCATGCCGACCTCCGTGTTGGACAGCCTGCGCAGCCAGCCGGACTTCTGGTCGCCCAGGGTGATCGGCCCGAACGCCACCCGGACCAGCTTGTCCACGGGGAACCCGGCCTCGGCGAGCATCCGGCGCACGATGTGCTTGCGCCCCTCGTGCAGGGTCACCTCGACCAGGTAGTTCTTGCCGGTCTGCTCCACCACCCGGAAGTGGTCGGCGCGGGCGTAGCCGTCCTCCAGCTGGATGCCGTCCTTGAGCTGCTTGCCCAGGTCGCGCGGGATGGGGCCGACGATGTGCGCCAGGTAGGTCTTCTTGACGCCGTACTTGGGGTGCGTCAGGCGGTGCGCCAGCTCACCGTGGTTGGTGAGCAGGATCACGCCCTCGGTCTCGGTGTCGAGCCGTCCGACGTGGAAGAGCCGCGTCTCCCGGTTGGTGACGTAGTCGCCGAGGCACTGCCGGCCGTCCGGGTCCTCCATCGTCGACACCACGCCCGCGGGCTTGTTCAGCGAGAAGAACTGGTACGACTGCGTGGCCACGGTGAGCCCGTCGACCTTGATCTCGTCGTTCATCGGGTCCACGCGCAGCCCCTGCTCCATCACGATGGAGCCGTTGACCTCCACGCGCGCGTTCTCGATCAGCTCCTCGCAGGCGCGGCGCGAGCCGTACCCCGCGCGGGCCAGCACCTTCTGCAGCCGCTCGCCCTCCTGCTCGGCGCCGGGGAACGTCTTGGGGGTCTGGACCTGCTTCTTCTCCGCGTAGCGCTCCCGGTTGCGCTCCTCGGACCGTACGTCGTACTCCCGGGAGCGCCCCGGCGCCGTGCGGTCGCCCCGGCCCTGGGCGGACTGCTTGGGACGGCCCTTGGCGCCCCCGCGCGCCGCGGCGCCGCGGCCACCCCGCGCGCCGTCGGGGCCCCCGCTGCCGGAACCGCCGGCACCGCCGGACGCGCCTGTCTGGTGACGGCGCTCCTCAGGGCGGGGCCGCCCGGCACGCTTCTGCTTGTCGTCGCGCCCATTGCCCGCGCCGCGGGGGTTACCGCGTCCGCTGTTCCTGTCGCTGCCGCTGCTTCGCATCAAAGTTCCGTCTTGTCGTCTGCGTCGAAGGTCCCGGAGTCGGGAGCGTCCGGATCGAACGACGGTACGCCCTCCTGCGTCTCGGCCTCGATCGCCTCCGCCTCGGGGAGGAAGGGCGCGAGCTCCGGAAGCTCGTCCAGGCCGCGCAGGCCCATCCGCTCCAGGAAGTAGTTCGTCGTCCTGTACAGGATCGCACTTGTTTCGGGTTCCGTGCCCGCCTCCGCCACCAGCCCGCGCTGGAGGAGGGTCCGCATCACCCCGTCACAGTTCACGCCGCGCACCGCGGAGACCCGGGAACGGCTGACCGGCTGTCGGTACGCGACGACCGCGAGGGTCTCCAGCGCGGCCTGGGTGAGCCGGGCGTGCTGGCCGTCCAGGACGAAGCCCTCGACCGCCGCCGCGTACGCGGGCCGCGTGTAGTAGCGCCAGCCGCCCGCGACGAGGCGCAGCTCGAAGCCGCGGCCCTGGACCGCGTACTCGTCGGCCAGCTCCCGCAGGGCCTCGGCGACCTGTCGTCGGGGGCGCTGGAGGACCTTCGCCAGGTGCTCCTCGGTGGCCGGCTCGTCGACCACCATCAGCACGGCCTCCAGTGCGGGTCTCAGGTCCAGTCCTGCGACCTCCCCCTGCGTCGTGGGGGCGCCGGCCCCGCCGTCACCCTGGCCGTCGCCGCCCAGCTCGTTCACCGCGCACTCTCCGCCGTCCGGGCGCCGGGCTGTTGTCCGGCACCTGTGTCGTCCCGGTCCGCACCGCCGTGTTCGGGGTCCGTCGCGGGCCGGTCGAACTCGTCGGTGACACGGGGCCCGCCGTCCCCGTCACCGCCCGTCCAGCTCACCACCAGCTCGCCGAGCGCCCGCTCCTGGTCGAGCGCCACGGCCTTCTCCCGGTACAGCTCCAGCAGGGCCAGGAACCGCGCCACCACGGTGAGCGTGTCCCCGGTGCCCTCGATCAGCTCCGCGAAGCTCGCCCGGCCCCGCTCGCGCAACAGTGCGACCACGACCGCGGCCTGTTCCTGCACGCTGACCAGCGGGGCGTGGATGTGGTCGACGTACACCTGGGGCTCGGGCCTCGGTTGCATGGCCTTCACGGCGAGCCGCGCGAACCCCTCGGCACCGATGCCGATCACCACGTCGGGCAGCAGCTCGGCGTGGTGGGGCTCCAGGCCGACGGTGCGCGGCCAGCGCCGGGCCTCCTGCTCCAGGCGGTCGCCGAAGAGGTCCGCGATCTGTTTGTACGCGCGGTACTGGAGCAGTCGCGCGAAGAGCAGGTCACGGGCCTCCAGCAGGGCGAGGTCCGCCTCGTCCTCGACCACGGCGGTCGGCAGCAGCCGGGCCGTCTTGAGGTCGAGCAGGGTCGCCGCGACCACCAGGAACTCGGTGGTCTCGTCCAGGTCCCAGTCGGGCCCCAGCCGCCGGATGTACGCCATGAACTCGTCGGTGACGGTGGACAGCGCCACCTCGGTCACGTCGAGTCGGTGCCGTGAGATCAGTTGCAACAGGAGGTCGAACGGACCCTCGAAGTTCGCCAGCCGGACCTGGAACCCGCCGTCCTTCGCGGCTCCGACGCTCTCGCCGGGCGCGTGATCCGTGTCGGGCTCCGTCCGGAGAGCCGTGCTCGTTCCGGCGGTGATGTCGTTCTCGTCCGCGCCCGCGCCTGCCCGGAGCCCGTCCGCTCGTCGGGACTGCCCGGCCGACTCGGGCCGTACGGACTGCCCGGCCGCTACGGGCTGCTCGGACCGTACGGACTGCTCGGAACCCGTGTCCGCGGGCCCGGCCGCTTCCGCCGTGGTCCCCACCCCGCCCCCGGGGCCCTTACCCAGTACGCGTCGCCCCCGTCGAGGGCTAGCGCCCACGGAGCCGCCGCACCAGGATGCTCGCGTCACCGCGCGATTCGAGGTCGGCGAGCACGACGGCCACCGCCTCCCGCACGATCCGCCCCCGGTCCACCGCGAGCCCGTGCTCGCCCCGGAGCACCAGCCGGGCGTGCTCCAGGTCCATCAGTTCCTCGGCGGAGACGTACACGGTGATCTTCTCGTCGTGTCGCTCCCGGCCGCTGGGCCGTCGGGTCGCCGACCGGCCCCGCCGTCGGGACGTCCCGGCCGCGGCGCCCGGCTGTGCGCCCCGTGGGGAGCCCGTGGACCCGCCCGGGGTGCCGGCGGTGCCCTCCGGGGCCGTACGGCGTCCGGCGGGGCGTACCAGCGGCTGGTCCACGGCGTCGGAGGAGCGCTCGGTGCCGCGTTCGGAGGTCCGGGCCCGGGAGTCGGCCGCATCGGCCTCCGCGACCGTGTGCTCGTCGTCCCCTTCGGCGGGCGCCGGTGCCTCCCGGCGCCCGGGGACCTGGGTCGCCGACCGGCGCGCGGGGGCCGTCTCCTCGACGGCGGCCTCGTCGCCGGCGGCGGCCGGTGGCGGCACCCGGGGTTCACCGCTCGTCGGGCGCCGGGGGGAGGACGCCTGGAGCGCCGTCCCCCCGGTGGTGCGGAACAGCTCGTCGGCGCCGGGCAGACTCACTCGGCGTGACACCGGGCGAGCACCTCCCTGGCGAGCTGGCGGTAGGCGGCGGCACCGACGGAGTTCGACGCGTACGTGGTGATGGGCTCACCGGCGACCGTGGTCTCCGGGAAGCGCACCGTCCGACCGATCACGGTGTGGTAGACGTGGTCGTCGAACGCCTCGACCACCCGGGCCAGCACCTCACGGCTGTGCACCGTGCGGGAGTCGTACATGGTGGCGAGGATGCCGTCGAGCTCCAGTTCCGGGTTCAGCCGCTCCTGGACCTTCTCGATCGTCTCGGTGAGCAGGGCGACTCCGCGCAGCGCGAAGAACTCGCACTCCAGGGGCACGATCACCTTGTGCGCCGCGGTCAGGGCGTTCACCGTCAGCAGGCCGAGCGAGGGCTGACAGTCGATCACGATGTAGTCGTAGTCGGCCATCAGCGGCTTGAGCGCCCGCTGGAGCGTCGACTCGCGGGCCACCTCGGAGACCAACTGCACCTCTGCCGCGGACAGGTCGATGTTGCTGGGGAGCAGGTCCATGTTCGGGACGGCCGTCTTGAGGAGCACCTCGTCCGCGGCCATCCCCCGCTCCATGAGCAGGTTGTAGACCGTGAGGTCCAGCTCCATCGGGTTCACCCCGAGGCCGACCGACAGGGCACCCTGCGGGTCGAAGTCCACCAGGAGGACCCGGCGGCCGTACTCCGCGAGCGCGGCACCCAGGTTGATGGTCGACGTGGTCTTGCCGACGCCGCCCTTCTGGTTGCACATCGCGATGATCTTCGCGGGTCCGTGCTCGGTCAGCGGGCCCGGGATCGGGAAGTACGGCAACGGCCGGCCGGTGGGGCCGATCCGCTCGCGCCGCTGGCGCGCCGCGTCGGGCGCGAGCGTGGCCGCGTACTCCGGGTCCGGCTCGTACTCCGCGTCCGGGTCGTAGAAGTGCCCTTCGGGCAGGTCGTCGTAGTCGGCGAAGTGGCTGTCGCCGCTTCGGCCGCCGGCCATGGCGTTCACGTAAGGGCCATCCATGCTCTGGTGTGCTGTCTGAATCCGCTGAGGACTCTGCTGGTGGGCTGCGAAGGTGCGGACAGCGACCGAGCCGACAGCCTCGAACCCCGAGGGGCCCCGGCCCCGTACGGGGGCCCCTGGTTGACCACCCCCGGGAGTAAATGTCGACTCATTCACAAGTCGTCTTACCTCCTTGGTGACCAGGAAACTTCTAGATAGGTCAGCGTGGCACCATGCCGACGTTTGGCGACTCTATGGCGTGTCACCGCTCCGCAGCAACACAATCCACCGGACCCGACACGATGTGTCGGCATCGGAACCCGCCCCTGTCAAGGGCGTACGGCGTGCCGTCGACGCCTTTCCCGGGTGTGCGAATCGGTTAAAGGGTTACGTTCGAGGCGAGTTGAGCACGATGTCGACACGCCGTGTACGAACACGACCGTGCGGTTCGCACAGTGGCGCGATCCACATCGACCCGAAAATCGACATACGTACGGCCGGACCTTGTCGACAAGGTCCGGCCGTACGCGTGAGCTTGGGCGTCGCCCGTTGACCGGCGGCGTCCCGCGCCCCCGACCGCCGGGCCGGGCCGGGCGCGGCGCGGGAGCCTGGACTCAGCCCAGCAGGGAGGCGAGTTCGAGGTGGTCGAGGCCGTGGGCCTCGGCGACCTCGCGGTAGACGACCTTGCCGTCGTGCGCGTTGAGGCCCTTGGCCAGCGCCGGGTCACGGCGCAGCGCCTCGACCCAGCCGCGGTTGGCCAACTCCACGATGTAGGGCAGCGTCGCGTTGGTGAGGGCGTAGGTGGAGGTGTGCGGCACCGCGCCGGGCATGTTGGCCACGCAGTAGAAGACCGAACCGTGCACCGGGAAGGTGGGTTCGGCGTGCGTGGTGGGGCGCGAGTCCTCGAAGCAGCCGCCCTGGTCGATCGCGATGTCGACAAGAACACTTCCCGGCTTCATGCGCGACACCAGCTCGTTGGTGACCAGCTTGGGGGCCTTGGCGCCGGGGATGAGGACGGCACCGATGACGAGGTCGGCGTCGAGGCACGCCTTCTCCAGCTCGAAGGAGTTGGAGACGACGGTCTGGATCCGGGTGCCGAAGACCTTGTCGGCCTCCTTGAGCTTGTTGATGTCCCGGTCGAGCAGGGTGACCTGGAAGCCCATGCCGATCGCGATGGTGGCGGCGTTCCAGCCGGAGACGCCGGCACCGATGACGACCGCCTTGCCGGCGGCGACGCCGGGGACCCCGCCGGGCAGCACCCCGCGACCGCCGCTGGGGCGCATCAGGTGGTAGGCGCCCACCTGCGGGGCGAGCCGGCCCGCGACCTCGGACATCGGCGCGAGCAGCGGCAGGGCACGGTTCGGCAGCTCGACGGTCTCGTACGCGATGGCCGTGGTGCGGGAGTCCACGAGGGCGTCCGTGCACTCCTTGGAGGCCGCGAGGTGCAGGTACGTGAAGAGCGTCTGGTCCTTGCGGAGGCGGTGGTACTCCTCGGCGATGGGCTCCTTGACCTTGAGCAGCAGGTCAGCGGCGGCCCAGACCTCGTCGGCCGTGTCGAGGATCGCCGCACCGGCGGCGACGAACTCGGCGTCCGTGATGGAGGACCCGACTCCGGCGTTCCGCTCGATGACGACCTGGTGGCCGTTGCGGACCAGCTCATGCACTCCGGCGGGGGTGATGGCGACGCGGAACTCGTTGTTCTTGACCTCGCGGGGGATGCCGACCTTCATCGTCGATCACGGTCCTTGGCTCAGAGGGTTTTCGGGGCAACGCACTACGGACCCGGATGCACACGGGCATACCGGAAGGCACCACGAAACACGCGGGCAGAGCCAGTCTAATGAAGGATTTGTCGCTGTCTAGCCTTCCAAAGCATCAATCCTTTCCGGGTGCACTACGGATTTCGTAGGCTGAGGCGCTGTTTCCCTCTGAAGGATCATTCGCCGAGGCCGTTCCGGCGGGCCCCTTGCCGAGGTGCACGGGGGGCTCGTCCCCGGCTCCCGGCCGGGCGGGGGCGCGCCGCTCGGCCGCGGTGGGCGCCGTGCGGCGGGCGGTCGACGGGCGGCCCTCGACCTCCGTGGGCCGCCGACCGGAATCCGTCGCCGGACGGCCGGCCGGGGCCTGCGGCCGTTCGACGGGGTCCGCGTCCGCCGGGTGCGCCCCGCCCGTGGCGGGCGCAGCGTCTCCGGTCCCGGCCCCGGCGACGTCGATGGCCTGCGGGTGGTCCCCGGCGGTCGGGGCGCCGTCCCCGGTGGCCGAAGCCGGAGCAGGGGCTGAGGCAAGGGCAGGGGCCGAAACCGGTGCTGGGTCCGGGGCCGGGGTGGACATCGAAACCGGGGCCGGGTGCGCGGCGGCCTCCGTCGCGTCGTCGCCGGCGTCCGCGCCGCCACCGTCCGGTGCGGAGCCGCGCCGGGCCGGGCGGTACGCGGCATCGGGGCCCTCGGGGCGATCGGGGTCCTCCCCGAGCATCCGGTCCGCGGCGCTGCGGTGCAGCCGGGCGGCGGAGGACTCGCCGAGCCGGTCCAGGGTGTCGGCGAGCCGGAGCTGCAACGCCGCCTGGAGCCGGACGTCCTCGGCCCGCCGGGCCCATTCCACCGCATCGCGGCAGGTGCGCAACGACTCCTCCGGGCGGCCCGCGTACTCCTGCACCCGGGCCAGCTCGCTCAGCGCCCGTGCCACCGCGGACGTGTCGCCGGCCCGCCGGTGGCCGGAGACCGCCGACCGCCAGTTGCGCATGGCGTCCCCGTAGCGGCCGGCGTAGGTCTGGACGCCGGCGATCCGGCCGTGCAGACGGGCCGCGTCCTCCCGCTCGTCGCGGGCGAGCCGCTGGGCGAGGGCCCGCCCGTACCAGTCGGCCGCCCGGTACCAGTCGCCGAGTTCCTGATGGGCGCCGCCGACGGATTCCATGGCCCGCCCGGTGGCGTACGGGTCGCGGGCCCGGCGCCCGGCGTCCAGCGCGGCCCGGTAGCGGACCAGTGCCTCCCGGGTGCGGCCCGTCTGGGCGTCGAGGTCGGCGAGGTTCAGCAGGGCGGCGGCCTCTTCCCGCGGCAGGTCACGGCGCTCGGCGACGTCCAGGACGAGTCGGTGGATGCCGTACAGGTCGGCGGCGGCGGAGACGGCGCCCTCGTGCGCCACCAGCGCCCGGGTCAGTGCGGCCATCAGCCGCCGCGCGAGGGTGTCCAGCTCGCCGTCGGCGACGGCCGCGCGGGCGGCGGCGAGCAGGGCGGGCCGCCGGATGCGCAGCCAGTCGGCGGCGGCCCGGGGGGTGGGGAAGCGCAGGGCCCGCGGAAGGCCGGCGAGCCGGCTCTGCGCCAGGGCGTCGTCGGTCTGGGTGATCGCCCGGCAGGACTGGAGGAGGCGCACCGTGCGCTCCAGCATCCGGGCCCGGGCGAGTTGGATCTCGCCCGGCCGGTCCTTGGTCTCGCGGAGCGTGCGCAGCAGCGGGACCAGGCAGTCGGGCACCCGGTACTGCGGGAGCGGTGAGGGCAGGCGCCGCAGCATCCCGAGCGCGGTGAAGTCGTCGAGCAGCGCGCGGGCGGCGGAGACCGAGCAGCCGGCGAGCGCGGACGCGGTGTGCGGATCGGCGAGGCCGTCGGGGGTCAGGCCGAGCAGTCGCAGTATCCGGGCCGAGGGGGCCGGCAGTGCCTCGTAGGCGTGCAGGAAGACCCGGGTGAGGGCGGGGCCGTCGTCGGCCCGGGCGCGCAGCTGTTTGGCGAGGTCGGCGACGGACACCTTGGGCCGGGCGGCGAGCCAGCCGCCGGCGAGGACGAGCGCGGCGGGTTGGGCGCCGCACTCCTCGACCAGCCCTTCGGCGGCGTACGGGTCGACGGTGACGCGGACCGAGCCGGTCCACTGGGTGAGGAGTTCCACGGCGGACTTGGTGTCGAGACCGCCGAGGGTGCAGGGCCGGACGTCGGCGAGGCCGGTCAGCGGGCCCTCGGTGACGGCGAGCAGCAGGCTGTGCGGGGCGGGCGGAAGGAGTTCGTCGACCTGTTCGGCGTCGGTGGCGCCGTCGAGGAGGAGCAGTGCGCGACGATCGGCGAGGGCGGCGCGCAGATCGGCCGTGAGGTCGTCGGCGGGGGCTCCCGCGGGCGCGGGGGCGCCGAGGGCGTCGAGCAGGACGCGGGCGACCCGTTCGGTGGGCACCGGGGTGCCGTCGGCGTCGGCGAGCCGGGCCCGCAGCACCCCGTCGGGGTAACGGTGGGCGACCTGGCGCACGAGTTCCTCGGCGAGCGCGGTGCGCCCGGAACCGGGGCGGCCCGCGATGAGCAGGGCGCGGGCGCTGGGCGGTTTGGTGCCCGCCAGGGTGTCCAGGCCGGCGCGTTCGATGTCGGCCCGGAGTTCCTTCAACTCCCTCGTACGACCGAGGAACTGACTGTCCGTGGGGGCGGTCGCGGACGCCCGGGGCCGTCCGTCCGCGGACAGCCCGGTACCGCTGGTGTCCACCGCCTGGTCCGTCACGGGCCACACTCCCGTTCCACTGCGCGCAGGTGCCCGCCGGGGCTCCGGACGGGGTGCTTTCAGAGCCTAGTTCACGCTCTGCGACGATCGCCGGGGAGCACGGCGGGTGGGGCGCGCAGGTCGCCCGATCGGATCATCTGCCGATCGGGCCGTTCGGGTGGGGGCGGTACCGGTCCGACGGGCCGGGGCGGCGGGGCACCGCCCCGGGCGGGCGTCAGACCTCGAACGGGCGGGCGGGCCAGGGGGCCTCGGCCGGGCGCAGCGCGTCGAGGCCGTCCCCGGCGCGGGCGGCGACCAGCGACAGCACGCCGACGACCAGGCAGTTGTTGTGGAGTTCGCCGGCGAGGACCCCGCGGGCGAGCTCCGCGAGCGGTACGGAGGTGATCGTCATGTCCGTCTCCTCGTGCTCGACGGCGTACCGCTCGCCCTCGGCCTCGGACAGTTCCCGGGCGAGGAAGATGCGCACGGACTCGTCGCAGCCGCCGGGCGTGGTGTAGACGTCGGTGAGGACCCGCCAGTCCTCGGCCTTGACGTGGGCCTCCTCGTAGAGCTCCCGGCGCGCCGCGTGGAGCGGGTTCTCGCCGGGGATGTCGAGGAGTCCGGCGGGGATCTCCCACAGCCGCTGCCGTACGGGGTGTCGGTACTGACTGATGACCGTCACGCGGTCCTGGTCGTCGAGGGCGAGGACCGCGACCGAGCCGGGGTGGACCTGGTAGTCACGGCGGACGACGGTCCCGTCGGGCATGACGACGTCGTCCGTGCGGACCGAGGTCTTGTTGCCGGTGAACGGGGTGTCGCTCGCCCGGATCTCCCACTGCTCCGGGGTGTCCTTGATGGTCATCGCCGTGTTCCTCCCGCGCCTGCGCCTGTGTCGAACGAACGGGGCGCGTGCCGTGAAGGCACGCGCCCCGGTTGTTCACCGTATCGCCTGTGATCGTCGGTGCCGGCCGACCCCCGGGTTCCCCGGTGGGGGCGGGCCCGGGTCGCCGGCTACTTGGCGGTCTTGCGCTCCACGGCCGCCTTGACCAGACCTGCGAACAGGGGGTGCGGGCGGGTGGGACGGGACCGCAGCTCGGGGTGCGCCTGGGTCGCCACCAGGTAGGGGTGCACCTCGCGGGGGTACTCGACGTACTCCACGAGCTTGCCGTCCGGGGAGGTGCCGGAGAACTGGATGCCGGTCTTCTTCTCCAGCTCGGCGCGGTAGGCGTTGTTCACCTCGTAGCGGTGGCGGTGGCGCTCCTCCACGTACTCCTTGCCGTCGTACACCTCGCGCACGAGGGAGCCCTCGGCCAGCTTCGCCGGGTACATGCCCAGGCGCATGGTGCCGCCCATGTCGCCCTCGCCGGCGACGATGTCCAGCTGCTCGGCCATGGTGGAGATCACCGGGTGACCGGTGGCCGCGTCGAACTCGGTGGAGTTGGCGTCGGCGATGCCCGCGAGGTTGCGGGCCGCCTCGATGACCGTGCACTGGAGGCCGAGGCAGAGGCCGAGCAGCGGCACCTTGTTCTCGCGGGCGTACTGGATCGCGCCGACCTTGCCGCTGACGCCGCGGTCGCCGAAGCCGCCGGGGATGCAGATCGCGTCCACGTCACCGAGCTGGCGGGCGGCCTCGGCGGGCGTCCGGCAGTCGTCGGAGGTGACCCACTTGATCTTCACCCGGGCCTTGTTGGCGAAGCCGCCGGCGCGCAGCGCCTCGGTCACCGAGAGGTAGGCGTCGGGCAGGTCGATGTACTTGCCGACCAGGGCGACGTTGACCTCGTGGTCGGGGTTGTGGACGCGGTCGAGCAGGTCGTCCCAGAGCGTCCAGTCCACGTCGCGGAACGGCAGGTCCAGCTTGCGGACGACATAGGCGTCCAGGCCCTCGGTGTGGAGCACCTTGGGGATGTCGTAGATCGACTTCGCGTCGATCGCGGCGACGACGGCGGCCTCGTCCACGTCGCACATCAGGGAGATCTTCCGCTTGATCGCGACGGGCACCTCCCGGTCGGCGCGCAGCACGATCGCGTCGGGCTGGATGCCGATGTTGCGCAGCGCGGCCACGGAGTGCTGGGTGGGCTTCGTCTTCAGCTCGCCCGAGGGGCCGATGTAGGGCAGCAGCGAGATGTGGACGACGAAGACGTTGTCCCGACCCACCTCGTGGCGGACCTGGCGGACCGTCTCCAGGAACGGCAGCGACTCGATGTCGCCGACCGTGCCGCCGACCTCCGTGATGACGACGTCCACGTCGTCGGTCGCCATCCGGCGGATGCGGTGCTTGATCTCGTTGGTGATGTGGGGGATCACCTGAACGGTGTCGCCCAGGTACTCGCCCCGCCGCTCCTTGGCGATGACCTGCGAGTACACCTGTCCGGTGGTGACGTTCGCCGAGCCGTCGAGGTCGACGTCCAGGAAGCGTTCGTAGTGCCCGATGTCCAGGTCGGTCTCGGCTCCGTCGTTGGTGACGAAGACCTCACCGTGCTGGAACGGGTTCATCGTCCCGGGGTCGACGTTCAGGTAGGGGTCGAGCTTCTGCATGGTGACCCGCAGACCCCGCGCTTTCAGCAGCGCGCCCAGGCTGGAGGCCGACAGGCCCTTGCCGAGGGAGGAGGCGACACCTCCGGTGACGAAGATGTGCTTGGTCGTCGGGGACGTCGCGGATCGATTCGGCATGGCCAAGAGGGGGCTCCCGTGGTCGCTGTCTGAGATGCGGATCGGCGCCCGGCCCGGAAGAATCGGGTGGTGCCTGCACTGCGGTTCGGGGGTCTCGTCGCTGTCGCTGCGGACTCCCACGAGCCCACCGGTCCACGGGGTACCAGCGTATCAGCGACCCCGGGCGACTGCGCCCAGCCACGGTGCGCGCCCGGGCGACCGCAGAGGGGCCGCAGAGGAAACCGTCGGTGCCGTTCCGGTGGCGGCGCCGTCACCAGAGCACCACCGAACCCTCGTACCGCGTGCACCACGGTGGTACGAGACGCCCCAGGGGCTCACTCGCTTGGCGCAAATGCGTTCACCTGAGCGGGACCCGCAACCCCTGAGCGCGTCGTATCCTCGTCGGACATTGCTGCCGAGCCAGGCCGGCAAAACGGCACCACCCCAGCCCGTCCCCGGTACCACGAGCCCGTCGGCACGCCCTTGACTGGATCATCTTGACCGCACGGCCAGCCCCGCTCGGGGCCCCGGCCGGCGGCCGTTCGACTGGAGTTGCACGTGGCCGGGCGCATCGAGGATTACGCACTCATCGGGGACATGCAGACCGCCGCCCTGGTCTGCCGGGACGGCACGGTGGACTGGCTGTGTCTGCCCCGCTTCGACTCCCACGCCGTCTTCGCGGCCCTCCTCGGAACCGAGGAGCACGGTTTCTGGCGGCTCGGTCCCGCCCACGACACCGATCAGCCGCCGCCGGCGGCGACCCGACGCACCTACCGGGGCGACTCGCTCGTCCTGGAGTCCGAATGGGACACCCCGCAGGGCACGGTCCGCGTGACGGACTTCATGCCGCCGCGCGACGGAGCCCCCCAGGTCATCCGCATCGTCGAGGGCGTCACGGGCAGCGTTCCCGTGCGTTCCGCCCTGCGGATGCGTTTCTCCTACGGCAGGATCGTGCCCTGGGTGCACCGCGTGGGGGACCGCACGGTCGCCGTCGCGGGCCCCGACTCGGTGTGGTTCGACACCGACGCGGAGACCCACGGCGAGGACCTGACCACCTACTCGGACTTCACCGTCGCCGCCGGGGAACGGGTCGCCTTCACCCTGTCCTGGCAGCCGTCCCACCGGGAGGCTCCCTCCCGTCCGGACCCGGAGGCGTCCCTGGAGGCGACCACCGAGTTCTGGCGCGAGTGGGTCGCACACTGCACGTACCACGGCCCCTACCGGGAGGCCGTCATCCGCTCCCTGATCACCCTCAAGGCGCTCACCTACGCGCCCACCGGCGGCATCGTCGCCGCCCCCACCACCTCCCTGCCCGAGGAGATCGGCGGCGTCCGCAACTGGGACTACCGCTTCACCTGGCTCCGCGACGCCGCCATCACCCTCTCCTCGCTGCTGCGCACCGGCTACCGCGAGGAGGCCCGCGCCTGGCGCGAGTGGCTGCTGCGCGCCGTGGCCGGCGACCCGGAGAACCTCCAGATCATGTACGGCATCGCGGGCGAGCGGGAGCTCGGCGAGAGCGAGCTGGACTGGCTGCCCGGTTACGAGGGCTCCACCCCGGTCCGGGTCGGCAACGGAGCGGCCCACCAGCTCCAGCTGGACGTCTACGGCGAGGTCACCGAGGCCCTCCACCTCGCCCACATGACCGGCCTGGCCCGCAACGACTACGCCTCCCTGCTCCAGCTACGGCTCATCGGCTACCTGGAGCAGCACTGGTCGGAGCCCGACGAGGGCATCTGGGAGGTCCGCGGACCGCGCCGCCACTTCGTCCACTCCAAGGTCATGGCCTGGGTCGCCGTGGACCGCACCATCAAGCTCATCGAGTCCGGCGACGTCGAGGGCCCCGTGGAGCGCTGGCGCCAGCTGCGCGACGACATCCACCGCGACGTCTGCGAGAAGGGCTACGACAAGGAACGCAACACGTTCACCCAGTCGTACGGGTCCCGCGAACTCGACGCCTCGCTGCTGCTCATCCCGCAGATGGGTTTCCTGCCGCCCGACGACAAGCGGGTCATCGGCACCATCGAGGCCATCCAGCGCGAGCTGTCCACCTCCGACGGCTTCATCCTGCGCTACCCCACCTCGGGCGAGGACGCCGGCGTCGACGGCCTCGCAGGGGACGAGGGCGCCTTCCTCGCCTGTTCCTTCTGGCTCGCCGACGACCTCGCCATGATCGGCCGGGTGGACGAGGCCCGGAAGCTCTTCGAGAAGCTGCTCGCCCTCCGCAACGACCTCGGCCTCCTCGCCGAGGAGTGGGACCCCCGTCTGCAACGTCAGGTCGGCAACTTCCCGCAAGCTTTCAGCCATGTTCCGCTGATCGACACCGCCCTGCGGCTCACCGCCTCGGGCGCCTACGGCGGCTAGCCGGACCGTGGGGGCCGTCGTCCGCGGACGGTGGCCCCGCCCCGGAGCGGGCCCGGATGCCGGGCCCGCCGACGGGCGGGTAGCGTCCCAGCATGGACAGTCAGGACGGGTCGGGCACCCAGGGCGGAATCACCGTACGGCGGGCACTCGAACTACCGGGCCTGCGCGGCGGGCTCCCCGAGGTGGTCGCCTGCGCCGACCGGTTGAACCGCACCGTCCGCTGGGTGCACGCGGGCGAGGTGCCCCACATCGCGTCCCTACTCAAGGGCGGCGAACTGCTGCTCACCACCGGTCTCGCCCTCGGTACCCGGCCCGCCGAGCAGCGGGCCTTCGTCCGCGAGCTCGCCGAGCGGGGCATCGCCGCCCTCGTCGTCGAACTGGGCCCCCGCTTCACCGTCCTGCCGGCCCCCCTGGTCGAGACGGCGCGCACGGTGGGACTCCCCCTGGTCCAGCTGCACCGCGAGGTGCCCTTCGTGACGGTCACCGAGGAGGTCCACACCGAGATCGTCAACGGGCACTACGCACTCCTCCAGCGCGCCGAGGAGGTCGCGCACCGCTGCACGCGGGCCCTGCTCGACGGCGGCGGGGTCCCCCGCGTGCTGCGCATCCTCGCCGGGTTCAGCGGCAATCCGGTCTTCTTGGAGACCCCCGACGGACGACTGCTGTACGCCGCCGGCCCGGACACCGGCGGCACCGACCCGCTCCAGGTGTGGGAGAAGCTGCGCGGTGCCCGCCGCGCGCGCACGCAGGGCCCGCCGGTGGGTGCCGTCGTGGTCGACGTGCCCGGCGCCGGGTCGGGCCCGGGTCCCGGCGCACCGCGGGCCCGGCTGGTGGTGCTGCCGGTGACCGCCGCGCCCGCCCCCGTCCACCGGATCGCGGTGGAACGCGCCGCGGACTCCCTCGCCGTGGTCCTGATGCAGGCCCGGCAGGAGGAGGAACTCACGGCCCGCGGGCGCGGCGACTTCCTCGCCGACCTCGCCGAGGGCCGCATCGCGCCCGGGGACGCCCCGGACCAGGCCCGGGTGCTCGGCTTCCGGCCCGGGGACGCCCCGCTGGTGCCGGTGGTGATGCGGTTGCCGGAGGGCGGTGGGCTCGGCACGGGCGGCGGCTGGGCGGTGCTGGCCCGCGCGGTCGCCGAGGAGGTGGCCGCCGTCGGCGTGCCGGTACTGCTGGGCGTGCGTCCGGTGGAGGGCCGGGTGCCGCTGCTCGTCGCCCCGCGGGCCGCCGAGGAACGGGAGGCGGTCGCCGACCGGATCGCCGCGGCCCTGCGCGCGGGCGTCGAACGGGCCGGGCTCCACCACGCGGGCACCAGGACGCCGATCGTGGTGGTCGGCGCGGCGGGCGGCTGGGCGGCTGCCGCCGCGGGGCTGCGGCACGCGGCGGAGACGGCGACCGCCGCCCAGGGGCTCGACGACCGCCCCTGGTACGACGCCCGGCGCCTCGACATCGACCTGTTGCTGTGGCGCCTGCGCGAACACCTGGACCTCGCGGCGTTCGTGGACCGGGCCATCGGCCCGCTGCGGGAACACGACGGCCGGGCGAAACCCCCGCTGCTGCCGACCCTGGAGAGCTACCTCGCGCACGCGGGTCGCAAGGCGGAGACGGCCCGCGAACTCCACCTCAACCGCCAGACCCTGTACAACCGGCTGGCCCGGATCGGTGAGCTGCTCGGCACCGACCTCGACGACCCGCAGACCGTCCTGGCGCTGAGCCTGGCGCTCCGGGCCCGCCGGCACCTCGGGTGAACGGGCGTCAGCGCAGCAGCAGGGGCCGGGTCAACTCGTCGTACACGCTGAGCACCTGGGCGACCGTCTCGTCCTCGGTGGGCCAGGTCGCCGCCTGCGCCAGCCCCCGTTCCCGCAGCCAGGCGCGCCGGGTGCCGTCCGCCAGTACCCGTACGACGGCCTCCCCGAGGGCCACCGCGTCGCCGTAGGGCACGAGCTCCGCCGCTGCGCCGACCAGTTCGGGCGTCCCGCCGACCGCGGTGGCGACCAACGGCACCCCCGCGCGCAGCGCCTCCTGCGCCACCACGGACCGTGCCTCCCACCGGCTGACCGACAGGGCGGCGTCCGCGCCGGTGAGCAGGGCGGCCACGTCGTCCCGCCGCCCGAGCAGCCGCACCGGCAGCGACTCCGTCTCGATCCGCCGCTGGAGCGCACCCCGCAGCGGCCCCTCCCCCGCGACCACCAGGAGGGGTACGGGGTCGAGCCCCATCCATGCGTGCGTGGCGTCCAACACCGTGTCGTACCCCTGGTGTCGGTCCAGCGGTCCCACGGCGACCAGCAGCGGCCGTTCCACGGCGCCGAGTTCCGCGCGCGCCTTCTGCGGCGCGACATCCGACGCGTCCGCCTCGTCCGTTGCGTGCGAGTGCGCTCCCTCGTCGGCCGTCCGCCGCCGCACGGGGGACGCCACTGCCGCGAGCCGGGCGTCCCGGGCACCGTGGTGCCTGGCCCTGTCCACTAAGTCGCAGCAGGTGGCGAGCACCACGGACGCCGACCTCGCCACCCGGCGTTCCACCAGCTGCACGGCCCGGGCCCGCGCACCCCGGGTGGGAGCCCGCCCGTGCCAGGTGACGACGAGCGGCAACCGCCAGCCGCTGAGCGCGAGCGCGGCCCGCAGCCCGGCGGTCAGTCCGTGGGCGTGCACCAGGTCCGCTTCCGCGCAGAGCGCGCGCAGCACCGCCACGGACGCGGGATCGCCCCGGCGCGGCAACGGCACCTGCCGGGCGCCCACGGAGTCGAACGCGTACGCCCTGCCCACCTCCGCGGGGGCGCACACGGTCACCCGTACGCCCCGCGCGACCAGCCCCGCCGTCAGCGCGTGCACGTGCGCACCGCTCTCCGCGTTCCCACCGCCGAGCACTTGCACGGTGCGCAAGGGCGTCTGGCCGTGGGGCGCGGGGCTGATCACCGGGGCGGAACTCCTGTTTCGGCTGGTGACGGCCCCAGGGGCACGTCACGGGGGAACACGGCGGAACGTACGGCAAGTCGTCGGGAGGAGCAGGTCGTCGAAGAAGAGGTGCCGCGCCAAGGATGCCATCCCGTACGAGCGTTCCGTCACTGCTCGACTCCGGGAGGTGGCGACGTCGAGGTCACGCCGAACACGTTCACCCTTTCAGGTGCCACCCGCCGCCCACCCGAGCCATGCCCCCGCACCGTCCGCCCCCGCCCGGCCCCGGTCCGCTCTCCGTTCGGGGCCGCGGGCGATTCGCTCAGGCGTCCGCGCGCGCGGTGGCGAGGAGTTCCTCCGCATGGGCGCGGGCCGTCTGGGAGTCCTCCTGCCCCGCGAGCATCCGCGACAGCTCCCGTACGCGGTCCTCGCCCTCGAGGACCTTCACCCCGGAACGCGTGACGGAACCGTCGCTGGTCTTCTCCACCAGGAGCTGCCGGTCCGCGAAGGCCGCCACCTGGGGCAGATGGGTGACGACGACGACCTGCGCGGACTTCGCCAACCGTGCGAGCCGCCGCCCGATCTCCACCGCCGCCTTGCCGCCGACCCCCGCGTCCACCTCGTCGAACAAGTACGTCGGCACCGGGTCCGTACCGGCGAACACGACCTCCACGGCGAGCATCACCCGGGACAGTTCACCGCCGGATGCGCCCTTGGCGATGGGCCGGGCCGGGGCTCCGGGGTGCGGTGCCAGCAGCAGTTCCACCTCGTCGGTGCCGGCCGGCCCGTACGCGACGGTGCGGCCACCGACCTCGACGCCGTCCGGGTCGTCGGTCTGCCGGATGTCGACGTGCACGCGGGCGTGGGGCATCGCCAGCGACGCCAGTTCGGCGGTCACGGCGGCGGCGAAGCGGGTGGCGGCCTCCTGCCGGGCGGCGGTGAGGGCGCCCGCGAGGCCCGCGACCTCCACCCGCAGCACGTCGCGCTCCGCGGTCAGCTCCCCGATCCGGTCGTCGTCCCCGTCGAGTTCCAGGAGCCGCGCCGCGCCCTGCTCCGCCCAGACCAGCACGGACGCGACGTCCTGCTCGGCGCCGCCGTACTTGCGGGCGAGCAGTCCGAGGGCCGCGCGCCGCTCCTCGACCGCGGCGAGTCGCAGCGGGTCCGCGTCCAGGTCACCGGCGTACCCGGCGAGTTCGCCCGCGACGTCACCGACGAGGATGCCGATCTCGCTGATCCGGTCGGCGAGGTCGGCGAGCGCGGGGTCATGGGAGCGGACGGCCTCCAGGG
The DNA here is from genome assembly GCF_042724695.1 of Streptomyces sp. NPDC127068. Classification (NCBI taxonomy): domain Bacteria; kingdom Bacillati; phylum Actinomycetota; class Actinomycetes; order Kitasatosporales; family Streptomycetaceae; genus Streptomyces; species Streptomyces sp. NPDC127068. The sequence goes on from NZ_JBHXEN010000028.1 coordinate 90,090, forward strand.
CGCGGTGCGCGCCCGCCACGAGGGTGGCGGCGTCGATGCCCTCCGGGTCCTCCGGGTTCCCGACGAGGGTGGCGTGGCCGGCCGTCGCCGCGGAGGCCAACGCCTCGGCGTGGCCGAGCCGCTCCGCCTCGGCGGCGAGTTCGACGTCCTCGCCCGCCCGGGGCGACACGGCGGCGATCTCGTCCAGGCCGAACCGCAGCAGGTCGGCCTCCTGGGCGCGTTCCCGGGCCCGGGTGGTCAGCGTGTCGAGTTCCCCGGTGAGGGAGCGCACCCGGCGGTAGGCGGTGGTGTACCGGGCCAGCGGCAGGGCGACCGCGTCGCCCGCGTACCGGTCGAGGGCCTGGCGCTGGCGGGAGAGCTTGAGCAGCCCCTGCTGGTCGGTCTGTCCGTGGACGGCGACGAGGTCGTCGGCGAGCTCCGCGAGCAGTCCGACCGGGACGGACCGCCCGCCCAGATGGGCCCGGGACCGCCCTTCGGCGGAAACGGTACGGCTGACCAGCAGGACGCCGTCGTCCACCTCCGCCCCGGCGTCTTCCGCGCGGGTCACCGCGGCAGCGCCCGGGGGCACGCTGATGCGACCCTCCACGACCGCCGACTTCGCGCCGATCCGCACCAGGGCCGGGTCCGCGCGCCCGCCGAGCAGCAGGCCGAGGCTCGTGACCACCATCGTCTTGCCCGCGCCGGTCTCGCCCGTCACGGCGGTGAAGCCGGGCGACAGCTCGACCACCGCGTCGTCGATGACCCCGAGCGACCGTATCCGCATCTCCTCCAACACGGACACGACCTTACGAGGTCTCGGCCCCGGTGTGCGACGGCCCCCGCCCCGGTTCGCTGAACCCGCAGGTGAAAACGCAGGTGGACCCGCAGGTGACGGGCACCGCCGAGGAAGCGGCTGTCACCCCTGGGAGTGGCCCGGACGGACGGCACGATCCGCGCGAAGCCGACGCCCTGCGGTTTTCCTCAGTCAGGTTGTGCGGCGCACCTCATGGAGAGGGGGCCGGGCCGGGCCGCAGTCTGGAACGCATGAGCACGCACCCGGCCCGAACGGCCCACCGGTCCCCCGTACGCCGATCCACCTCGAACAAGGACGAGGACGGGTACGGGGACGGCCGGGGGCGGGGGTCACTGCGGTGCGCCCCGCCACCCCGAGACGGGCAGGGCGAACTTCGCGACGAGACGATCGGTGAACGACGCGTGGTGCAACCGTGCGAGACGCACGGGCACCGCGCCCCTCCGCACCTCGACCCGGGCGCCGGGCGGCAGTTCGACGGTGCGCCGACCGTCGCACCACAGGACGCCCTGCGGGGTCCGCGGCTGCACCTCCACGGCGAGCACCGAGTTCGGGGAGGTCACCAGGGGCTTGGCGAAGAGCGCATGGGCACTGATCGGCACCATGAGCAGCGCCTCGACCTCCGGCCACACCACGGGCCCGCCCGCGGAGAAGGCGTACGCCGTGGAGCCGGTCGGCGTCGCACAGACGATGCCGTCGCAACCGAAGCCGGTGACGGGCCGCCCGTCGACCTCCAGGACCACCTCCAGCATCCGCTCCGGGGAGACCTTCTGGACGGCCGCCTCGTTCAGCGCCCAGTCGGTGTGCACGACATCGCCGTTGCGGTGCACGACGACGTCGATCGTCATGCGCTCCTCGACCTCGTACGCACGGGTCACGACCCGGTCGACGACCTTGTCCAGGTCATCGCGTTCGGCCTCGGCGAGGAAGCCGACCCGCCCGAGGTTGACGCCGAGCATCGGAACCCCGGACGCGCGGGCGAACTCGGCCCCCCGCAAGAGGGTCCCGTCACCGCCGAGCACGATCAGGAGCTCGCACCCGTCGAGGGAGGCCGGCGTCGCCTCCTGGACCAGTTCGACCGACGGGGGCAGCGGCAGATCGGTGGCCTCCGCCTCCAGCACGCGCACCCGCAGCCCGGCGCGCAACAGCCCTTGGACCACGAGTTCGGCGCTACGGATGGCGGCGGGCCGCCCGGTGTGCGCCAGGAGGAATACGGTACGAACTCGGCTCTGTGTCAACGCGGTCCTTCCGCCACTGCACGGTCAACGTCCGCGGGATCGAGTTCGGGTGCCCCGGCCCGCAGCCACAGAAAGTACTCGACGTTCCCCGACGGCCCGGGCAGCGGGCTGGCGGTAACTCCCCTTACGCCCAGATGGAGTTCGGCTGCCTGCCGGGCCACCTGGCGCACCGATTCGGCACGCAGTTCGGGGCTGCGGACCACGCCTCCGCTGCCCAGCCGCTCCTTGCCCACCTCGAACTGCGGCTTGACCATCAGGACGAGGTCCGCGTCCGGTGCGGCGCAGCGCGCGAGCGCGGGCAGCACCAGACCGAGCGGAATGAAGGAGAGGTCCCCCACCACCAGGTCCACGGGCACCCCGTCGATCGCCTCCACCGTCAACTCGCGGACGTTGGTGCGGTCCTTGACCGTGACCCGCTCATCGCTCTGGAGGGACCACGCCAGTTGTCCGTAGCCGACGTCGACGGCGACGACATGAGCGGCCCCCGCGCGCAACAGCACATCGGTGAAGCCGCCCGTGGACGCGCCCGCGTCGAGTGCACGCCGTCCCTCGACGACCAGCCCCTGCGGTACGAAGGCCTCGAACGCCCCGGCGAGCTTGTGCCCGCCGCGCGAGACGTACTCGGGATCCTTGTCGTCCTGTTTGACGACGATGGCGGCGCTGGTCTCCACCTGGGTGGCGGGCTTGATCGCGGTCCCGCCGCCGACGGTGACCCGCCCCGCGGCGATCAGCTGACTGGCGTGTTCGCGCGAGCGGGCGAGCTTGCGGCGGACCAGTTCGGCGTCGAGTCGGCGGCGTGCCACTCCTGCCACGTTCGGTTCAGCTCCTGTGGTCGTACGAGGGTGCCGGTTCCCGCTGGGGTGCGGGGACCGGTGGGCCGGTGCGGTCGTCGAGTGCGGTCAGCGTGTCGCGCAGGCCCCGGTGCACATCCTCGTACACCTCCAGGTGACCGTCGGTGGCGAGGTGGTCGACGTCGGCCAGTCGACCGAGCCGGGCGTCGACCCCCGGGTGCCCGGTGGCCGTGCGGTCGACGCCGAGCGGCACGGGGTCTGCCGGTGCTCCGGGAGCCCGGAACTCCGGATCCTGCACCCGGCCCTCGGGCCGGGAAGACGGGCCCGGCGCACCGGGAAGCCCACCGGAACCGGCCGTGGGATCCGGCGGCCCGGTTACCGAACGAGGCGCAAAGTCGCTGCTCATGCCCCGACGCTACCCCGAAGGAGTGGGGTACGGTCGGTCACGATGGCGACGATCGAGGAGTGCCGTGCCGCACTCGACACACTCTCGGACAATCTGGCGACCACGGACGGCGGCGTCCGCCGCATGGCGGCGCTGGACCGTTCATTGACCTGCCACATCAAGGATCTCGACACGACGTTCGTCGGGCGCCTGGGCGGCGGTCGGATCGAGGTGCTGGACACCGTGCGCGGACGGCCCCCGGAACGGGCGCAGATCCGCCTCACCATGGCGGGCGACGACCTGGTGGCGCTGGTCGACGGCCGGCTGAACTTCGCCAAGGCCTGGGCCTCGGGTCGCATCAAGCTGGAGGCCGCCCTCAAGGACCTGCTGCGCCTGCGCACCCTGCTCTGAGCCCCCCGACGTCCACGGCTCCCGGACCCTCTGAGGCCCCGGACGTCGTACACGGACCGCACCACCGCGTACGACGTTCCGGGTCGGCGGACGGACGGCCCCGGGAGCGGGGGTCACTCCGCCCGGTCGCTCACAGCCCCACCTGGGCCAGTGCCTTCTCGCCGTCCAGCTCGCAGGCACCTTCACCGGCGGCGGTCCACGCTGCGGCGCACAGGGCCCGCAGCCCGTCCAGTGCCCCGGCCGACGCCTCGTCCCCGCCGGAGACCTCCAGACACTCCGGTCCGGCCCAAGCGGTCCAGGCCCCGCACCGGAAGGCCGCCGGCCCGGCACCGTCCACGGCGGTGACCTGCGGCTGTCCGGTCAGCAGACCCCGCAGATCCGCGTCGACGTAGGTGGGGCGGTGGGCCGGCGGCGCAGCGAGCAGACGGGGCCCGTCGGTCACCCCGGTCAGGACGAGCAGCGAGTCCACGTCCCCGTTGAAGGCCCCTTCGATGTCGGTGTCCAGTCGGTCTCCGACGACGAGCGGACGCCGGGCGCCGGTCCGCAGGACGGTCTCGCGGTGCATGGGGGGCAACGGCTTCCCCGCCACCTTCGGATCGGCGCCCGTGGCGATCCGGACGACCTCCACGGCCGCGCCGTTGCCCGGCGCGATGCCGCGCCCGCTGGGGATCGTCAGATCCGTGTTCGACGCGTACCAGGGCACCCCGCGTGCCACCGCGTAGCTCGCCTCGGCGAACCGGCTCCACGGCAGGTCCGGCCCGCCGTAGCCCTGCGCGACCGCCACCGGGTCGTCGTCGGCCGAGTCCACGGGCGTCAGGCCCCGCTCCCGGAGCGCGACGCGCAGGCCCTCGCCTCCGATGACCAACACCCGTGCGCCCGCCGGCACCTCGTCGGCGATGAGACGGGCGACCGCCTGCGCGGAGGTGATGACGTCCGCGGCCGTCGTCGGTATGCCCAGTTCCGACAGGTGAACGGCGACCGCGTCCGGGGTGCGCAGCGCATTGTTGGTCACGTAGGCGAGCCGCATGCCGCCCGTGCGCGCCGCGTCCAACGCGTCCACGGCGTGGGCGATGGCGCTGCCGCCGGCGTACACCACCCCGTCCAGGTCCAAGAGCGCGGTGTCGTACGCCTCGCTCAGCGGGCGTTCGCTGACCGCTGGCCGGGTCCTGGTGGTCTGACTCATCGCGCATCGCTCCTCGTCGGTCGTACTCCCCCGATCATCCCCCACACCGGAAGCGGACTTACGATGCCTCAATGGATGACGCGGGTAGCGGGCGACCTCAGCCGGACGACCAGACGGCCCGGGGCCTGGACCTGTCCCCCTTCCGGGGCGTGCGGTACGTTCCCGACCGGGTCGGCAGCCTGGCCGCGGTGACCTCTCCCCCGTACGACGTCGTGGTGCGCCCCGACGGACTGCACCACCTGGAATCGGCCGACCCGCACAACGTCGTCCGGCTGATCCTGCCCCAGGCCGTGTCCCCGACCGCCCGTACCGAACGCGCCGCCGACACCCTCGGCCGCTGGCTGGCGGACGGCGTCCTCGCCGCCGACCCGGTACCCGGCCTCTACGTGTACGAACAGCAGCACGGCGACCACCTCCAGCGGGGCGTCATCGGTGCGCTGCGCCTGTCCGAGGCGTCCGAGGGCGTGGTCCTGCCCCACGAGGACGTGATGGACCCGGTGGTGGCCGACCGTGCGGCCCTGATGCGCGCGACGAACGCCAACCTCGAACCCCTCCTCCTCACCTACCGGGGCGGCGAGGACAGCGGCGGCACGGCGACCGTGATCGATCGCGTGAGCGAGCGGGACCCGCTCCTGACGACGACCACGGAGGACGGCGTGCGGCACCGCCTGTGGTCCGTCACCGCCCCGGGGGAGATCAAGGAGATCCGCGCGGACCTGCTCCGTCACCAGGCCCTCATCGCGGACGGTCACCACCGCTGGGCCACCTACCTGCGCCTACGGACGGCACACCCCTCGCCGAGTCCCTGGGACCACGGCCTGGTCCTCCTGGTCGACACCGTCCGCTACCCCCTGCGGGTCCGCGCCATCCACCGGCTCCTCCACCGGCTTCCCGTTGCCCGGGCCCTCACCGCGTTGCAGGGGCACTTCCGGGTGCGCACCGTCCCCGGGCCCCTCGACCACGCGATGGCGGCGCTCGGTACGGCGACGGCTGAGGGCAACGCGTTCCTGCTGACCGGCGACGGGGCCTTCCACCTGGTGGACCGGCCCGACCCCGGTCTGCTGTCCCGGACGGTCCCGGGGGACCGGCCTGCGGCCTGGCGCGGCCTCGACGCGACGGTGTTGCACTGCGTCCTGCTCGACCACGTGTGGGGCGTCCCCGACAGCCCCGAGCAGATCGCCTACATCCACGACACCGCCGCGACCGTGGCCAAGGCGGAACGGGACGGCGGAACGGCGGTCCTGCTGCACCCCGTCCACGAGGACGTCGTTCGGGAACTCGCCCAGCAGGGCGTCACGATGCCGCGCAAGTCGACCTCGTTCGGACCGAAGCCCGCCACCGGGCTGGTGCTGCGCGACCTCGGCCTCTGACCCATCACCCGGCGGGCGCCGGAAATGCAGAAGGGGGGCGGATTCCGAAGAATCCGCCCCCCTCTGCCTCACGTCCGCGTTCGGACGCAGGTACTCCGGGACGTCACTCGGAGTCCCGCGTCCCGCCTTCGGTACCGGGCTCGTCGGAGCGGTCCTCGGTGTCGCTGCGCTCGGCCTCGTCGTCGCCTTCGTCGTCGAGGGCGGGGGCGTCGGCCTCCGTGTCGTCGTCGCTCAGGTCATCGTCCACCGTTGAGCTCTCGGTGTCCTCGGCAGCCTCGGCGCTCTCGTCCAGGGCGTCCACGAACTCGACGCCGTCCAGCTCCGCGAGCCGGTCCGAAGCGTCGGTCGTCCCGTCCTTGTCCGACTCGACGGCCTTGGCGAACCACTCGCGTGCCTCGTCCTCGCGCCCTGCGGCGAGCAGTGCGTCGGCGTAGGCGTAACGCAGTCGAGCGGTCCACGGCTGAACCGAGTGCGAAGCCAGTTCCGGGCTCTGCAAGGTCACGATGGCCGCGTCGATCTGTTCGAGGTCGCGCCGGGCACCCGCCGCGACCAGACGCATCTCGACCTGTCCCGCCTTGTCGAGCTTCTGCACCTCGGGAGCCCCGGCCATGTCGAGCGCCTTCTCGGGCCGACCCAGGCCACGCTCGCAGTCGGCCATCAGCGGCCACAGCTCGGCGTTGCCGGTCATCCGCCGCGCGGCCCTGAACTCGGCCAGCGCCTCGGTGTACTTCTGGCTGGCATAGGCCGCGAACCCGGCCGCCTCACGGACTGCGGCGACCCGGGACGCGAGTCGGAGGGCGATCCGGGAGTAGGCGTAGGCCGCCTCGGGGTCCTCGTCGATCAGACGGGCGACCATCACGAGGTTGCGCGCGACATCGTCGGCGAGCGTCTTCGGCAGGCTCTGGAGCTCCTGCCGGACGTCCTTGTCGATCTCGTCGCCGGTCACGTCCTCGGGGATGGGCAGCCGCTTGATCGGCTCGCGATCACGCTCACGGTCCTCGCGGAACCGGCCGCCGCCCCGGCGGTCGTCATCGCCGCGCCGGTCGTCGCGTCGGTCGTCGCGGCCCCCGTACCCGCCGGGCCGCCCGCGGGTGTCGTCCCGCCGCGGTCCACGTGCGCGGTCGTCGCGCCCGCGGTCGTCACGGCCACGGAACCCACCACGGTCGCCGCCGGGGCGCGAGTCGTCACGACGGAAGCCGCCACGGTCACCGTCACGACCACGGTCGTCGCGGCGGAAGCCGCCACGGTCGTCGTCGCGACGGAACCCACCGCGATCGCCGTCACGCGCGCGGTCATCGCGGCGGTCGTCGCGGCGGAACCCGCCGCGATCACCGGTGGGACGCGAGTCATCACGACGGAACGACGGACGGTCACCGCCCTCACGCCCACGGTCATCCCGACGATCGTCACGACGGTCATCGCGACGGAACCCACCACGGTTCTGGTCGTCACGGCGGTCATCGCGACGGAAGCCACCGCGGTCGCCGCCGGGGCGGGAGTCATCGCGACGGAACCCACCACGGTTCTGGTCGTCACGGCGGTCATCGCGACGGAAGCCGCCACGGTCGCCGCTGGGACGCGAGTCGTCGCGACGGAAGCCACCGCGGTCGCCGCTGGGACGGGAGTCATCGCGACGGAAGCCGCCGCGGTCGTCGTCACGACGGTGGGTCGGACGGTCACCGTCACGGCGGAACCCACCGCGGTCACCAGTGGGGCGGGAGTCGTCACGGCGGAACCCTCCGCGGTCACCGCCACGGTCCCGGTCATCGCGACGGAAGGGCGGACGCCCCCCACGATCACCACCCGACCGGTCATCCCGACGATCGTCGCGACGGAAACCGCCACGGTCACCGTCACGCCCGCGATCGTCACGGCGGTCGTCGCGGCGGAACCCGCCGCGGTCACCGGTGGGACGCGAATCATCACGACGGAACGACGGACGGTCACCGCCCTCACGCCCACGGTCATCCCGACGATCGTCACGACGGTCATCGCGACGGAACCCACCACGGTCACCGCTGGGACGCGAATCATCACGACGGAAGCCGCCGCGGTCGTCGTCACGACGGTGGGTCGGACGGTCACCGTCACGACGGAAGCCACCGCGGTCACCAGTGGGGCGGGAGTCGTCACGGCGGAACCCTCCGCGGTCACCGCCACGGTCCCGGTCATCGCGACGGAAGGGCGGACGCCCCCCACGATCACCACCCGACCGGTCATCCCGACGATCGCCCCCACGGTCGCGATCGGAGGGGCGGCCCCGGTCATCGCGGCCTCGGCCCCAGTCGTCCCGTCGGCCGGCCCCACCACGGTCGTTGTCACGCCGGGGTGCGCCGCGGTGTCCCCCTCGGTCGCCGCTGTCCCTCCGGTGCTGGTCTCGCTCCGGACGGTCGTCGGGAGAGTTGGTGGACATCGGTGACTCCTGTCTTCGGTACCGCAGTCATTCTCGCGCAGCCGTATGGCCGCCGCTCCTCGGAAAAACAAAAAAGGACCCCTGGCCCCAGCATGAACGCTGGGACCAGGGGTCCTCAAAGATTGTTCGGCGGTGTCCTACTCTCCCACAGGGTCCCCCCTGCAGTACCATCGGCGCTGAAAGGCTTAGCTTCCGGGTTCGAAATGTAACCGGGCGTTTCCCTCACGCTATGACCACCGAAACCCTATCAGTCACCCCGCCATACGACGGAGTTCGAACAGGGCTCAGCGAACAAGCACACTCTTCAATTGATTAGTGATGCCGTTCAACCAGCACAACTGTTCGTTGTCTGAGAACAAACACAGTGGACGCGAGCAACTGAGGACAAGCCCTCGGCCTATTAGTACCAGTCAACTCCACCGGTCACCCGGCTTCCATATCTGGCCTATCAAC